>DASZRP010000353.1:0-3120 GCA_035548895.1 Puia sp.
TTCCGACTGAATGATGTTCTGCCCGGATTTTCTGATCGCTGCCAGGGTCTCATCGGCGAGGTAAGGCCAATACTTACCGGCATGTGTCCAGAATTCAACCATCGGCCGGTGAACGAAGGGGACGACTTCGCTTACAGTCCACGGGCCGCCATAAGGTTCACTCAGAAAATCGATATGTTCCGCTTTCAGTTTCTCCGATATGGTTTTAAAATACACGTCGCGGTAGAGGTCCTTTACGGTGGAGTCGAAATCTTTCACGAACTTGACGGAATCAGCTTTGCTTCCGACCCTTCTGTCTGTGAACATAATCAGCCAGGGCGTGATGTCGTATCCTCTCCGCTGAAAAAATTCTTCTTTCATTCTTGGCGTCCAGGTCGGCCAGCCTGCTTCGTAGCTGTCGAAATAGATATGAGAAAAAGTATTGCCGACATAATCGCCGAGATGCTTTTTGATTTCGTTGAGCACATGATTTATATGAAAGGGAACGGCTTCCAGGCTCATTTTATCGCATTCGAGGCCGGTTGCTTTCCATTGTGCGGGCTGAATTAAAGCGCCGGTTGTAGTATGGCCGAACCGATAAACGACCCATGCACCCGCGGGCGCATTCCAGGTGAGTTTTCCGTCGGCGCTCATGTTATCGGTTAGATCGATGATATCATTTTTTTCGATCGGCCCCGTAGACGGAGCTGCCAGTACGGCAATATCCCGGTAATAGGTTTTTCTCGCTTCTATTTCGGGCTTTTCCACTAAACCGGTATTCGGATTATATAAGGGAAAAGGCTCATTGGCGCGCGGATCAACTTTGGGTTTTGGCAGTTGTTCAATGATTGCGGCGCCTCCGTGCACCGTATCGGACGACCAGCATACTTCCTGCATGGAGAGCTCAGGGGTGATCCAGGGTCCTCCGCTGGTTTCGTAACTCGGTCCGTTGAATATGCCGAAATCCATTCCCAGTCTTTTGGATTCTTTGGCAGCATATTTTACCAGGTCCCACCAGGGCTCTGTCCAGGAAATAAATTGCGGCGTGGGGCTTTTCCCGATTTCATTTGCCCAGGGAGTTACCACATCGGCCAGGCTCAGCATGGTGGTACTGCTAAAACCTTCCTGGCGCAGGGCCTCCAGGTCTTTCGTGATACCGCTCTTGCTCAGGTTAGAGCCCATCCACATCCATAAAACACCGGGCTTTGCGCTTTCCGGAGGATGCAAAAAGAGAAACTCCGGGTCATCGGAATTTTTCTGAGCTTTTTGACTTTTGACGGATTGTGCTTTTGAAATAGCCAGGAGAGCATGCAAAAAAAATATCGACAGAAGAATTTTTCGCATAGGTTAGATGGGGTTATGAAGGTAAGTTCCGGAATTTTTGGTATTTTTCTGTTAGCCTCCCTGGGAATATTATATGTTAAAGAATTATTTGAAAGTAGCCTTCAGGTCTTTTTTCAATCACCGGCGATATGTCTTCATTAACCTGCTTGGCCTGTCATTAGGAGTTGCTCTCTGCATTTTAGTAATGCTGTTTGTAAGAAGCGAGTTTAGTTACGATAGGTTCCATAGTAAATCAGATAGGCTGTACAGGGCCTGGATGTCTGAAAAGACGGATGTCGGCGAGATGAGAGTTTCTACCATCACATGCCTTCCGCTGGGCCCGGCGCTGCCGCGAAAGGTGCCTGATATAGCGCATTCGTGCCGTGTTTATGCTTTTAGTTCAAATATAAAGGTGCGTGATATTGGCTTTGACATGCCGGCGCACATGGTAGATGCCGATTTCTTTGATCTGTTCGATTTCAGGCTTATTCAGGGGAACAGACTAAACCCGTGGCCGTCTGCGAATTCGGTGGTTATTTCCGAGACAGTTGCAAAAAGACTATTTGGAAGCGAGGAAGTTATCGGAAAAAATATCGAATTGCAAATGGCGGACACCAGCGGATTATTCACGATTTCGGGACTTGTCAGAGATAATCG
The DNA here is from genome assembly GCA_035548895.1 of Puia sp. GTDB lineage: Bacteria > Bacteroidota > Bacteroidia > Chitinophagales > Chitinophagaceae > Puia. Next base: position 1,960 of record DASZRP010000353.1, read on the forward strand.
ACCGGAATCCAGCATCAAACTTGATATTTTAATTCCTTTTGCAAATGACCGCTTCTTTTTCAATGAGAGACTGCGCACATCCGCATGGTCGAATATAGCCGTAGAGACCTACGTCTTGCTAAAACAGGGAGCTAAGCTGAAGATGGTTGACGATAAAATAGGCGCAATGATAAATTCATTGCTTGGAGATAGGTATGCGAAGGGAGCATACAAGATCAATCTTCAACCAATGACCTCGATTCATATGGACACATCCTTACCCGCAGGAATAGAACCTCTTGGCGATCCTGGTTTCTCTTATATCGTGGCTTCTATCGGTGTCATAGTTCTCCTGATCGCCTGTGTTAATTTCATTATATTGTCTATCGGTTATTCCGGTTCCCGGTCGCTTGAAGTTGGCGTTCGCAGGGTGTTGGGAGCGGAAAGGCGACAGCTTTTTTTTCAGTTCTGGTCTGAATCGATTCTGCTCACTCTGATTTCTGTCGTCATAGGGATAGTTCTCGCGGTTTCTCTTTCGCACGCATTCGGCAATCTGATCGATAAAAAATTCAGTTGGCAATTCGATGTTTGGTTTTGGTTGTATTTTATTGCGGGGGTTATGGCGATGGGTTTCTCCGCGGGCATATATCCTGCCCTGGTCATATCGCATTTCAATCCTGTTTCGGCGCTGAAGACTAAATTAAAGATCAAAGGCACGGGAATTTTTCAGAGGATTCTTATCGCAGGACAGTTCACTGTTTCCATCGTCATGCTCATCTGTTCCTGGATCATCAGCCTTCAGCTTAATTATATACGATCTAAAAATCTGGGTTATGCCAAAGAGAATGTGGTGATCGTTTATACGGGCCTGCAATTAAATAAGGGGCTGAACGTCGCGCAATCGTATAGGAATGCACTTGCCGAATTGCCGGAGGTGAAATCTTCAAGCGTGGATTTGTTCAATTTCGACGCGACGCCATGGATGGAGATTGGATTTACAGACCGCAATAATAGCAGCAGGACATTTCAATTTAACGCCGTAGATGCAAAATTTGTGAGCACTATGGGTATGAAAATTATTGCCGGCAAAAATTTCTTTTCGGATAAGGATAGTGGCGTGATCGTAAATGAGGCCTTTGTGAACGCCTATGGCCTGTTAGATCCTATAGGCAAGGAAATGCC
>DASZRP010000354.1:0-13859 GCA_035548895.1 Puia sp.
GTAATGCAGGCTCCCAAACTGGAGAAGATCTGTCTGAACCGTGGTATCAACGGCGCTGTAGCAGATAAAAAGCTGGTGGATATTTCCATTGAGGAGCTGACCACTATTTCCGGACAGAAAGCGGTATCGACTGCTTCCAGAAAAGATATTTCCAACTTCAAACTTCGCAAAGGCTTGCCGATTGGCGCCCGCGTTACCCTGCGTGGCGAGAAGATGTACGAGTTCCTGGATCGCCTGGTCGCCGCTGCATTGCCCCGCGTGCGTGACTTCAAGGGAGTCAGCGAGAAATCTTTCGATGGCCGTGGTAACTATACTCTCGGCATTACCGAACAGATCATCTTCCCGGAAGTGGATATCGATAAGGTAAACAAGATCACCGGGCTGGACATCACTTTTGTGACTTCCGCCAGGACGAACGAGGAAGCCTATGAGCTGCTGAAGGAACTGGGCATGCCGTTCCGGAATGTGAAGAAAGACTAAATATAAATGTGGAGAGGTGGAGATTTGAAAATGTGTAAATGATTTTCAAATTTTCAAATCATCAAATTTCAAATTGTTAAATAATATAAGTTCATGGCCAAAGAATCAGTCAAAGCCAGACAAAGGAAAAGAGAAGCACTGGTAGCCCGCTACGCGGAAAAGCGCGCTGCGCTGAAAGCCGCCGGCGATTATAAAGCGCTGGACCTGCTTCCCAAAAATGCTTCTCCGGTACGTTTGAAAAACCGTTGCCAGCTTACGGGTCGTCCCCGTGGTTATATCCGGTATTTCGGCATCTCCAGGGGTATATTCCGCGACATGGCGTTGCAGGGCAAGATTCCGGGAGTCCGGAAGGCGAGCTGGTAACCGTCAACCGTCATCCAAATAGAAATAACTTTTTAATATAGACAAAATGGTAACAGATCCAATAGCAGATTTTCTGACAAGAATCCGTAATGCGCAGATGGCGAACCACCGGATCGTGGAGATCCCGGCTTCCAACCTGAAGAAGCGCATGACAGAAATATTGTACGATAAGGGCTATATTCTGAAATACAAATTCGAGGACGACAACAAGCAGGGGGTGATCAAGATTGCGCTCAAGTACGATCCGAACACCAAGGAGCCGGCTATCCGGAGCCTGGAAAGAATCAGCCGTCCGGGTCTGCGCCAGTATGCCAGCCCTGTTGAGTTCAGCCGGGTGAAGAACGGACTGGGTATCGCTATCCTCTCCACGTCGAAAGGCGTGATGACGGACAAGGATGCCAAAGCCCAGAATGTGGGTGGTGAAGTGCTTTGTCATGTTTATTAACAGAGTCACTCATTTCCAAATTTTCAAATTTTCAAATTAACTGAAATGTCCAGGATAGGAAAAAAACCGGTGAGCATACCCAAGGGGATTACGGTATCCGTGAGCAACGATAATATCGTAACGGTGAAAGGCCCGAAAGGAGAATTGAAGCAGGCGATCGACCGCGATATTAAAGTGGAAGTGAAGAATGACCAGCTCGAATTGTCGCGCCCGACGGACCAGATCAGGCATCGTTCGATGCACGGTCTGTACCGCGCCCTGCTTTCCAACATGGTAAAAGGTGTTGGAGACGGTTACAAGCGTCAGCTGGAGCTGATCGGGGTAGGTTTCAAAGCGTCCAACCAGGGCAACCTGCTGGACCTGGCCCTCGGTTATTCCCACAATATCATCTTTGAAGTGCCGAAGGAACTGAAAGTATCTACGGCGCAGGAGAAGGGGGAGAATCCGAAGATCATCCTGGAAGGAAGCGATAAGCAACTGCTTGGCCAGGTAGCCGCCAAGATCCGCGGTCTCCGTAAACCGGAGCCTTACAAGGGCAAGGGTGTTCGCTACACGGGTGAAGTGGTGAGGAAGAAAGCGGGGAAAGCAGCGGGTAAATAATTTGAAGATGTGAAAATGTGGAGATGAGCATTTACACATATACACATTATCACATCTTCACATTGACATTGACATTAACTTTTTCAAATTAACGCAGGATGGAAACCTTATTAAAGAGACAAAAAATCAGATACCGGATCCGGAAGAAAGTGGTCGGTTCACCGGAAAAACCCCGGCTTGCTGTATTCAGAAGCAACAGCGATATCTATGTCCAGCTGATCGATGACGTGCAGGGAAAGACATTGGCTGCAGCTTCTTCCCGCGACAAGGATATTGCCGCGCAGAAAGGGACGAAGAGCGAGAAGAGCAAGCTGGTGGGCGCCGCTATTGCCCGTAAGGCAAAAGAGCTGGGTGTGGAGAACGTGGTGTTCGACCGTGGCGGTAATCTCTATCACGGCCGCGTGAAAGCGGTTGCCGAGGGCGCACGCGAAGCCGGATTGCAATTTTAAATCGGAACAAAACAGTTTATTCGTAAATATTTATCATGTCAACAACGAACGTAGTTTCTAAGATCAAGGCCGGCGACCTGGAGCTGAAGGAAAAAGTGGTTTCCATCAACCGGGTGGTTAAAACAACTAAGGGCGGACGTGCATTCAGCTTTTCTGCCCTGGTGGTTGTAGGCAATGAAGCGGGCATAGTGGGCCATGGTTTGGGCAAGGCCAAGGAAGTGCAGGAAGCCATCACGAAGGGCATCGAAGATGCCAAGAAGAATCTGATCAAGGTTCCGGTGATGCACGGCACTATTCCGCACGACCAGCTGGCCAAGGAAGGCGCTGCCAAAGTGCTGATCAAACCCGCTGCTCATGGTACCGGTGTAATTGCCGGAGGCAGTATGCGCGCGGTGCTGGAAAGCGCCGGAATTACCGACGTGTTAGCCAAATCGCTGGGATCTGCCAACCCGCACAATGTGGTAAAAGCAACCTTCAAGGCTCTGACCCTGCTGCGCGAACCGATCCAGGTTTCCCGCACCCGGAATATCGGCCTGAAGAAAGTATTTAACGGATAAACCGGTGAACCGGTCAGTACCGACCGAAAGCAATAAAATTGAACAGATGAAAAAGATCAGGATTACACAGATAAAAAGCGCTATTGATCGCCCGGAACGGCAGAAGCTGACCCTGCAAGCGCTTGGGTTGAAAAAATTGAACAATTCCCGTGAAGTGGAAGCCACGCCACAGATCCTGGGGATGATCCGGACCGTCGATCACCTGTTGAAAGTGGAAGAAGTAGGGTGATGTGAAAATGTGTAGATATGTAGATGTGAAAAATTTTTCGACACATTTACACATTTACACATCTCCACATCTCCACATTTGATATATAATTTCACAAACTAAAGCAATGAACCTACATACCATCAGGCCCGCAAAAGGCGCTACGCATAAGGAAAAAAGACTCGGCCGCGGGGAAGCTTCCGGCAAGGGAGGTACTTCCACCAAGGGGAACAAGGGGGGACAGAGCCGCGCCGGTTACCAGCGCAAGATGGCCCATGAGGGAGGCCAGATGCCGATCCAGCGCCGCCTGCCCAAGCGCGGATTCAAAAACCCGGATCGCGTAGCCTATAAGGTCTTCAACCTCTCCCAGATCGAACAGTTGGCTGAGAAATACGACATTAAAGAGGTTTCTGCTGAAAACCTTTATGCCAATGGCCTGATTTCCAGAACGGATCTGGTAAAGATCCTTGGCAACGGGGAATTGAAATCCAAGCTGGCGTTCAAAGTGAACGCGGTGAGCGGCAAGGCAAAAACAGCTATTGAAGGAGCCGGGGGTTCGGTAGAAATTATAAAATAGTTTTATGTAACTTGCACAGACGCATCTCCATGCGTCTTTTTTATTGAGGAATAGCATAATTCCGCAGCGCCCATGAAGAAACTTTTTGAGACATTAAAGAATATCTGGAGCATTTCCGAACTGAGGAGCAAGATTATACTCACGCTCACCCTGTTGTTCGTCTATCGCTTCGGTACCCATATCGTTTTGCCGGGAATCGACCCCAACAAGCTGAGCGCCCTGAGCGGTGCCAAATCCGGAGCACTCGGACTGATCGATGCTTTTTCGGGTGGCGCTTTCTCACAGGCATCCGTACTCGCACTGGGTATCATGCCCTATATCTCGGCTTCCATTTTCATGCAGTTGGCCGGTATCCTGATCCCCCAGATCCAGAAGATCCAGAAAGACGGCGAAAGCGGAAGGAATAAGATCAATCAATGGACCCGGTTCCTGACCGTGATCGTCACCTTCGCGCAGGCCTATGCTTATGTGTCTTATCTGCGTTCCATGGGTCACGATGCGATCATCGAAACCTTCAGCCCGTATTTCTGGGTAACCACGCCGATCCTGCTTACCGCAGGTACGCTGTTCGTGATGTGGCTCGGTGAGAAGATCACCGATAAGGGACTCGGCAACGGTACTTCCATCATCATCATGATCGGGATCCTGGCCCGGTTTCCCAATTCGGTTCACCAGGAATTTCTCGCCCGGTCGGCCATGGGCAGCGGCGGCATCCTGATCTTCATCATCGAAGTGGCCATCATGGTAGCGGTGATCATGGGCCTGATCGTATTGATCCAGGGCGTACGTAAAGTACCGGTCAACTATGCCAAGCAGATCGTGGGCAACCGGCAGTTCGGCGGAGCCCGTCAGTTTCTGCCGCTGAAAGTGAATGCAGCAGGTGTAATGCCCATCATCTTTGCGCAGGCCATTATGTTCCTGCCCACGCTGATCTCCTATACCAGTTTTGAAAATAAAGAAGGTATTGCGAGAATATTCTCCGATCCGCGCGATTTCGTTCACATGCTATTCTATGGCATTGTGGTGATCGGGTTTACCTTCTTATATACTTCGCTCATCTTTAATCCAAAGCAGATCGCCGACGATCTCAAGCGCAATAACGGATTTATTCCCGGCGTGAAGCCCGGACAGCCTACGGCCGATTTCATCGGTTCGGTTATGGACAAGATTACACTGCCCGGAGCCATCCTGCTTGCCGTAGTCGGTATTCTTCCGGGATTTGCACAACGCGCCGGCGTTACGCAGGGCTTTGCTTCTTTTTACGGAGGAACCTCCCTGCTGATCATGGTGGCGGTAATACTCGACACGCTCCAGCAAATTGAAACGCAGCTGCTGATGCGCCAGTACGACGGCCTGATGAAATCCGGACGCATACAGGGGCGTCAATCGGTGAGCAATGCGGTAATCTGAGCATGATCTATTACAAAACGAAAGCGGAGATTGAACTGGCCCGGGAGAGTTGCCTGATGGTCAGTCAGACCCTCACCGAAACGGCGAAGCTGCTGAAGCCCGGCATCACCACCTTGTTTCTGGATAAATTCATCAGCGATTATATCCATGACCGCGGCGCAGTTCCTTCCTTCCTGAATTATAACGGCTACCCCTATGCGTCATGCATCTCGGTGAATGATGTGGTCGTGCATGGCTTCCCCAATAGGGAAGAGCTTAAGGAAGGCGATATCATATCCATCGATATCGGCGTTTACAAGAACGGTTTTCACGGAGATCATGCCTATACGTTCGCACTTGGAGATCCGGGCGAAGCGGCGAGCCAGCTTATCCGCGTGACCAAAGAATCTCTTTATAAAGGAATAGAAAAGGCGGTAGCGGGAAACCGCGTCGGCGATATCTCCTATGCCATTCAGGAACATACAGAGAGAAAATACGGCTACGGTGTGGTGCGCGAGCTCGTAGGCCATGGCCTGGGAAGGAACATGCACGAGGAGCCGCAGGTTCCCAATTACGGTCGTCGTGGGTCGGGACAGAAACTGCACGAGGGGCTTATCCTGGCCATCGAGCCGATGATCAACCTGGGCGGCAGGGAAGTGTATACCGAATCGGACGGGTGGACAGTCAGGACCCGCGATCATAAACCCTCGGTACATTTTGAGCATGATGTCTGCGTCCAGAAGAACAAAGCTGATATTCTTTCCGACTATTCCATCATTGAAACCGCAGAACGCGGAAATGCCAACCTGTTTGTTGCTTAATCAGGAGAGCTCATTATCTATCCGCTTACGCCGAAATCGCGCAATGCATCGTTGAGACTGGTCTTCAGATCGGTTGAAGCCTTTCGCTGACCAATGATGAGCGCACAGCTCACGGCATATTCTCCGGCGGGGAATTTTTTACTGTAGCTTCCCGGGATCACTACGCTTCGCGCCGGTACGCGGCCTTTATATTCCACGGGAGAAGGTCCGCTCACGTCGATGATCTTGGTGCTTTGGGTCAGCACCACATTGGCGCCGAGCACAGCCTCTTTCTCTACGTGAACGCCTTCCACTACAATGCTCCTCGACCCGATAAAACAGCCGTCTTCGATGATGACCGGCGCCGCCTGCAGGGGTTCCAGTACGCCGCCAATACCTACGCCTCCGCTCAGGTGTACGCCTTTGCCGATCTGTGCGCAGCTGCCCACTGTTGCCCAGGTGTCGACCATCGTGCCTTCATCCACGTAAGCGCCGATATTAACGTAGCTCGGCATCAGCACAACATTCTTCGCCAGGAAAGCGCCATAGCGGGCCACGGCATGCGGCACAGCCCGCACACCAAGCGAGGCATAATCTTTTTTCAAAGCCATCTTGTCGTAAAACTCAAAAGGCTCCAGCGACCAGGTCTTCATCTGGCGAATACTGAAATACATGAGAATGGCCTGCTTTACCCACTCGTTCACGACCCATTGGCCGTTTTCCGGTGCTGCCACGCGCAGGCGTCCCTTATCCGTCTCTTCGATAACCGATTCCACCGCCCGGCGATATTTGTCTTCTTTCAGTAGGTTGCGGTCAGCCCAGGCTTCACCGATCAAGGCCTTAAGATCCATGTTGAATTTTTTTGCAAACATACAGGGGTCATTCCAATAATGAATTAATCGCCCGGCAAAAAATTGAAGGCGCGGATGCTCCCTGCCGGTGTATCTTGCGGCTGCTTTTATCCCAACCTGATCAATATGGCAACGGAGTTCGAAAACGATATCGTGCATTGTCTGGACACACTTCATCGCGGAGGTGTGATACTTTATCCAACCGACACGATCTGGGGTATCGGATGCGACGCCACCAATGCAGCAGCGGTGAAAAAAGTATATGAAATTAAACGGAGGCCGGAATCGAAATCCCTGATCGTCCTGCTCGCCGATGTGCGGGATCTTAATCGTTATGTCAGTCAGCTCCAGCCTGAAATATTCGATTACCTGCAAACGGTGGCAAGACCTACCACGGTGGTCTACGACGGCGCAGTGGGCCTTGCAGAAAATCTGGTTGCGGAGGACGGCAGCGTGGGTATCCGCGTAGTGAAAGAGGACTTCTGCCGGCACCTGATCAAACGATTCAGGAAGCCCCTGGTATCCACATCGGCCAATATTTCCGGTTCACCCGCACCGGGAAATTTCAGCAATGTTTCCGGCGAAATACGGGAGGCGGTCGACTATATCGTTCAATACCGGCAGTTGGATAACCAACCCGCTATGGCATCCACAGTGGTACGTTTCGACAGATCGGGCAGGTTGCAGGTGCTGAGGCCCTGATGTAAACAACTGCCCGCCTTTCGTGCAGAGTACACAAGAGAAAAGTCGCTAAAATTTCAGTTCTTCGCATATCCGATTCAACTTGCAGAAATTCCTGATCATACAAACGGCTTTTATCGGCGATGTGGTGCTGGCTACCTCGCTGATCGAAAAGCTGCATGCCTGTTTTCCCGATGCGCAGATCGACTTCCTGTTGCGCAAGGGAAACGAATCGCTTTTGCAGGGTCATCCTTACCTCCGCGAAGTGCTGATCTGGGACAAGAAAAAGCATAAGCAAAGAAACCTGCTCCGCCTGATCGGCCGCATTCGCCGGGAACATTACGATAAGGTCATCAATGTGCAGCGATTCGCGGCAACAGGTATGCTCACGGCTTTTTCAGGCGCCAGGGAAACTATCGGGTTCGACAAAAACCCGTTCAGCCGGCTGTTTTCAACAAGGGTAGTACACCAGGTTGGCGGATCGAATGCCTTGCATGAAACCGAACGCAACCTCGAATTGATACGCCATTTCACCGACGACCGGTATTTCCGTCCTGCACTCTATCCTTCCACCGCCGACTATGAAGCCATCCCGGCCTATCGAAATACAAAATTCATCACGATCAGTCCCGCCTCCGTCTGGTTCACCAAACAATACCCGGCGGATCAATGGATATCCTTTATAGAGAAGCTTCCTTCTGCCTATAGCGTACTGCTGTTAGGCGGCCCGGGCGACCGGTCGCTCTGCGAGGACATACAACGCGCGGTACCGCGAGTGGAAATATTAGCCGGGAAACTTTCGTTTCTACAATCTGCTGCGCTGATGTCGGCTGCGGCAATGAACTACGTCAACGATTCGGCGCCCATGCATTTTGCTTCTGCAATGAACACGCCCGTTACGGCCGTTTATTGTTCTACCATTCCCGGCTTTGGCTTTGGGCCTTTATCTGATGTACGTCACGTTGTAGAGATCGATCATCCGCTTTATTGCCGCCCCTGCGGATTGCATGGCTACAAGGCTTGTCCTGAGGGACATTTTCGCTGTGCCAAAGAGATCCGGGATGAACAACTGTTGAACACGCTTGCCTGACCGGCCCGTTTGCTCCTCGCTGCCGATTGATTTACCTTTGCTCCATGCAGATCTCCTGTACGGAAAATGAATTGCGGCTCTTCCGAACGATCGCTGATGCGGCCTCGGGAATGGAGGTAGAAACGTATCTGATCGGCGGGTTCGTGCGTGATAAGCTCATCGGGCGCTCAACCGCTGATGCGGATATAGTTTGTGTGGGCAACGCGATCGACCTCGCACATCGGGTGGCCGCTGCCTTCACGCCCAAACCGGCAGTTGCTTTCTTTAAGAATTTCGGCACGGCGCATATTCAGGTGCCTGATCCCGGAACGGAAACCGGATGGCTTGACGTGGAATTTGTCGGCGCCCGTAAAGAAAGTTACCAGACCGATTCGCGTAAGCCCGAGGTGGAGGCTGGAACCCTGGAAGACGATCAGAAGCGGAGAGATTTCACGATCAACGCCCTGGCGATCAGTCTCAATACAGTTGACTACGGTTCACTCATCGATCCTTTCCAGGGGCTTAAGCACCTCAAGGAGAAGCTCATCAAAACACCATTAGAGCCGCTAACCACCTTCAGCGACGATCCGCTGCGCATGCTGCGCGCCATCCGCTTTGCTACCCAGCTGGGATTCTATATTGATCCGGCGACCTTCGAAGCCATAAAGAAAGACGCTCCGCGGATACGGATCATTTCGCAGGAGCGCATTACGGAAGAACTGAACAAGATCATTGCGGCGCCGAAACCTTCGGTGGGCTTTGACCTCCTGTATAAATCGGGGCTGCTCGAGATCATCTTCCCAAAGATGACCGATCTGGCCGGAACGGCTTATATCGACGGATATGGGCATAAGGACAATTTTTATCATACCCTGCAGGTGCTTGATAATATCTCGGAGAAGAGCAACGATCTGTGGCTGCGCTGGGCAGCCATACTGCACGATATCGGAAAGCCGGCAACCAAACGCTTTGAAGAAGGGCATGGATGGACTTTTCACGGCCATGAAGTGGTAGGCGGTCGCATGGTGCCGAAGATATTCGACCGCTTTAAACTTCCGCTGAATGAAAAAATGCGTTTCGTTCGCAAGATGGTGGAGTTGCATCTGCGACCCATCAGTCTCACGAAAGAGAATATCACGGATTCGGCCATACGAAGATTATTGTTCGATGCGGGCGAAGATATCGATTCGCTGATGCTGCTCTGCGAAGCCGATATCACGTCCAAGAATAAACAGAAGGTAAAAAGGTATCTGGAGAATTTCGAACTGGTGAGGAACCGGCTGACCGAAGTGGAAGAGAAAGACCGGATCAGGAACTGGCAACCGCCGATAACCGGAGAGCTCATCATGGAAACCTTTGGTATCAGGCCTTCAAAGCAGGTGGGCGATCTGAAAAACCTGATCCGGGAAGCTATCCTGGAAGGGGACATACCAAATGCTTATGAGCCCGCTTACCGCTTTATGCTGGAACAGGCAGCAGCGATGGGTCTGTATCCGTTAAAGCCTGCCGGGCCTGCTATTTTGGACGGGAATAAAGCTGACCGTTAATTTGGATGGTTTAAGCTATTTTTGAATTACCTAACAGGAAGATTATGGCAGTGTTAAAATTCAGGGTTTATTTTGAGGAGGATGACAGCGTGTACAGGGATGTGGCTGTTAAGCATAATCAGCATTTCACCGACCTGCATCAGGGTATTTTGAGGGCTTATGAATTCGACAATAAGCACCAGGCTACTTTCTTCCGGAGCAATGACCATTGGCAGCGCGGCCGGGAGATCTCGCTGGAGAAATACGATAAAGAATACCGGGTTGCTCCGCTCATCATGTCGGAAACCCTGATCGGATCCGAGATCCGCGATCCCAATCAGAAATTTGTCTATCTCTACGATTTTACTAAAAACTGGACCTTCCTTGTCGAGCTCATCCATGTTTCGAAAGAAGAGAATGGCAAGTTGGAATATCCGGCCGTGGTCAAAACAGAAGGCATTGCGCCTACCCAATATGGCACCCGGGGCATTGTAGGAGATAAGCTCGCTGAAGTAGAGGAGAAATACGATCTCGGCAGCGGCGCTGAGGGCTTTGGACTGGAAGGAGAGGAGAACGGCGATCTCGAGGAAGAAGAAAGCGGCGCTGAAGAAGAATCAGGGCTTGAATAATGCTTCGCAAAAAGGTCATCATAATTGCCGGACCAACTGCTGCCGGAAAAACTGCCCTGGCGATTGACCTGGCACTCCACCTCAACACTACGATCATCTCGGCCGATTCACGCCAGTGTTTTCGGGAGCTCAATATCGGCGTCGCCAAGCCAACGCCGGAAGAACTGCAACGGGTAAAGCACGAATTCATCAACTCTCATTCCATTCACGACGAAGTGAACGCAGCACGGTTCGAGGAACTCTCGCTAAACTGGGCTGAAGATATTTTTAAGACGCATGATGTGGTTGTGGTAGTGGGTGGAACCGGTCTTTACATCAAGGCTTTCTGTGAGGGGCTGGACGCAGTGCCGCCGGCCGATGAACAATTAAGAATAGAAATAAAAGAACAATACGAGCAGTACGGTATATCCTGGCTGCAGGAGCAGATCCGGCAACGCGATCCGGAATTCCATCTGGCGGGGGAAACCAGAAATCCACAGCGTATGATGCGCGCCCTGGAAGTGAAGGAAAGCACCGGACGGTCTATTCTTTCCTTCCATGGCGAAGCCATGAAAACGCGCCCTTTCCAAATTCTCTACTTCGGTCTTCAACTGACGCGCGCTGTGCTCAACGAACGCATCAACGAACGCGTGGATACCATGATGCAAAAGGGCCTGCTGGAGGAAGTAAAATCGCTGGTCCCTTTCCGGAATCTCAATGCGCTGCAAACTGTGGGCTATACGGAATTATTTGAGCACCTGGCTGGTAATATCGGGCTGGACGAAGCCGTAGCGCGCATTAAGCAGAACACGCGTCATTATGCCAAGCGGCAGATGACCTGGTTCAAAAAAAATCCCGCGATGTACTGGCTTGAAAAAGATCCGTTGCGGACCATTCTGGAACACTATCAATCTGCCTAAAATTTCATGCCCAGGGTTAGGATCACCGTTCCGGTATTTTGTTTGGTGATGGCATAAATATTTGCCTTATCGCCGAGACGATAGGGGAAACTGGCATCCTTTTGAAAGCTTTCAACATAAGTCAGATCGATGAACACGCCATGATCGCGATAGCCCAGTCCTCCGCCGATGGTCGCCCGGTCTGCCTTGATGTCGGAACCGGCATAGGGGCTCAATCCGTAGGAACCACCGAGGCGGGCGGCGATCTTGTTGAATTTCATTTCTCCGCCTAATCTAAAATTAAAACTGTTGCGGTAGTAGCTTTTCACCGTACTGTTCAGCGCATCGTAGTAACCGTTGTCGCTGTAATATCCGTCGTAGTCGGAAGGTACGCTGAACCGGGGGCTGCGGTTGGTGATGTATTCCACATCGGCCGTAACGAATCCCTGGCGTGACGTTGCATCGGGGCCGGTGCCAAAAACATAGGAGCCGCTGGCTATAAAATGCCAGGGAGAGGTCAGGTCGTAGTCAATGCTGTTACCATAGCCGCTCAGCGCGTCCATTTGATCTGAAGTAGTTGAATCCGGATGATGATATCCCTCTGCGTCGGAGTACAGGGAGGCCGTCACCCGGTCCGTCAGGGAATAGAGGGAAGGAGTATGTACGGCTAATCCGATTCGCCAGGAGGCGCTGGGTCTGAAAATGGCGCCCAGCTTCAGGTTCACCCCAACTCCTTTGGAGGTATAGGTTTCGGAATAGTTATACCGGTTAAAATCGTTGTTGGGATTGCCGCTCAGATCGCTTTCGGCATATTGCGTTTCGCGTCGATAATTGACAATGGGAACGCCGATTGATAAACCAAAATACCATTTGTCTTTCGTCGCGGACGCCAGCCCAAAAGCAATTTCGGTTATCCCTCCGGTGGTCTTGACGTCGTTCAACTGATAAAGCTGGCCGTCTGCGGCTAATACTTTCTGCGGCTGTGCAATGACCTGCAATACACCGCCAATAGTGGCTGTATCGACCAGATAGGTATATAAGGCCATCCGTGTGCCGTACGATAAGGCTGCACCGGGAGGGCCCAGGGCATCGTCGATGGAAAGCCCGGAATTCGCATATTCTTCCGCGTAAGCTTCTGCTCCGGAAGAATAATCGTTTTGTCCGCTGTAGCGGGTGTGACTATAAAAATCGGCTGTACGGGTTACGGCAATGCTCAGGGCCGAGCTTTTGTCGGGTGCATTGGCCTTTCCGAATACCACGCCCGAAGTGCCCATAATGAAATGATTCAGACCAGGACCGGTCTGATTATCTGAAAGATAGTCGCTTTTTGTTTTTGATAAGCCAAAAGCCGGCGTGATAAGCAGCTCGCTGGTCTTGTAGAAACCCAGTCCGGCGGGATTGACAAAATTAGCAGTAATATCGCCGCCCAGCGAACCCATCGCGCCTCCAATGGCCTGCTCACGGGCAGTGCCTGAAGGGTTAGTATACGATAAGCGCAAAGCATCCTCTGGCAGCTGAGCCCGTAGTAGAAATGAACAGAAAAGCGGGCACAGCAATAAAAAGCGTTTCATCATATCATTAAGCGATTACCTGCCGGGGCGTACACCGCCTCCGCCACCACCGCGGAACGAACCACCTCCGCCACCGCCGCCGAAATTAGTCGGCGCCGTGCGAATGGGCTGTGAATTATTCGTTTCCGGCCGGCTGTAAACGGGCCTGTTGTAGTTAGAATTCGTGTTGTAATTATTGGCGCGCCGGATATTAGAAACATTATTGGTCGAGTTGCCGGAATAGAAAGACTGAGTGCCTACCGGTCTTCCGCTATAAGCCCGATTTTGATAACCTGCGGGATTGAAATTGCTTACCCTGGTATAAACCGGTGCAGGCGTTTTTCCTCCAACAACGACTACACCGCCATAATAGGGATTGTAGCAGCTGTTCCACATATAATAGCTATTCCAGTAACTGAAGGGGCTATAATAACCAAAACCACCCATCATCCAGGGGCTGTAGCCATAACCAAATCCCAGGCTGAGGCCCGCACTATAGGGGCTGTATCCGTAGCCGGCATATCCGCCGTAATAGTCGTACGTATCTTCATCGAAATACGACCAGCGATCGGGATCTTCCACCCGCATCCTGACATAGTTATCGTTTGGTGTGCTGTAATATTCGCCGTTCTGGCCCGATGATGAAGCTACTGCTGTTTCCTGGGCCGGCGTTCCGGGAGAATAATAAACGTCGTCCGGGGTCGGATTGGACCTGTAAACCGAGCAACTGGTCAGCGTGACCAGTGCAGCTAAAGCAAGTGTATACAGTTGTCTCATATAGAAAGCGTTTGGATGATTCAATCTTAA
>DASZRP010000355.1:0-2059 GCA_035548895.1 Puia sp.
CAACACGGTTAATTTCCTCAGGCATATTTTTATTATAACTTCTCAGGCCGGCTTCAATATGAATTACCGGTATGCAAAGTTTTGCTGCTGCTAATACGCCCGCCAGGGTAGAGTTGGTGTCGCCAAAAACAATTACCATATCAGGCCTGTTATCGTTCATTACCACTTCCAGCTTTGACATCATTTCCCCGGTTTGTTTGGATTGCGGCCCCGGGGCGGTTTCCAGGTGAATATCCGGTTTTCTTATGCCAAGGTCAATAAAGATTTTTTCAGACATGGCATAATCGTAATGCTGGCCCGTATGAATGATGAACTCTTCATGCGCACCTTCCAGTGCTTTTGATAATGGGGCCAGTTTTATAAACTGCGGCCTGGCTCCAACTATTGAAAATATTTTCACAGAAGTTATTTGCTGTTTAAATATCCTTTTTTGGCAAGAATACTGGAGAAGCCCTTGTACTCCGGAACTTTATTAATTTTTTCAGGATTGGCAATTTCGCAACCGGTGGAGCAGGTTTTGGCCAGGCGCTGAACATCCTGGAATTTCACTTTGTTGTATTCGTCGAACGCGTAGTTCCTGTTGTAGAAATCAATTAATCCGAGCAGCTCAAAAGCCAATCCTCTTTCCATGGCCCGGAAACTGTCGTAAACAAACTGAATAAATTCCTCTGAAGGCTCGCCGGTTCCTTTGCCTATGCCAGCATAACGGGCAAGGTTATCCGAAAACTGTTTCCTGTTATAAATATTGGATGCATCCATAATACCCTGAACATTTTTTGCAGCAGAGATTTCAGGAAATTGATCAATATATTCTTTATGCGCCGAGCAGATAAAAATATAATCAGCGAAATCAATAGCTTTCTTCAAATCATGAGTCAGATAATTTTCCTGTTTAAATTGCAGGAGGTTCTGGTCATCCATCTTCACATAAGGATCGTGCATGATATATTGAACTTTTTTATCGCGCAGGTAATTGGCCAGCACGAGGGTGGGGGAGTTGCGGGTATCTTCTGAATTGAAGCGATAAGCAACGCCGAGAAGTGCAATTTTTTTATTCTTCAGGCTTCCGAAAGCTTTTTCTGCCTGTTCAAATGTATGAACGGGGCTTGCATCATTAATCAATCTTGATTCAAGAATCAGGCTCCCGGATGTGTCATTTCCCTTTTCATAGTTTCTCCACCAAAGCAAAATTCCGTCCTTGGGTAAGCAGTGTCCGCCCACGCCCAGCATCGGAATTAACAGGCCTCCGCTCGGAACGGCGTTGGGATCTGAGGTAGCTTTGTCCGATTGGGAAAGCATTGTATTTACTTTATCTCTTACTTTATAGAAATCAATATTGTGCTCATCGCAGTATCTCACCATTTCTGTAGAGAAAGCAATTCTCACATCTCGATACGCATTCTCAAGCGTTTTTACAATTTCTGCGGTAAGGCTGTTTGTCTGGAAAACTTCCCCATGGGTAACGATGTTCCTGTAAAGTTTCGCAATCATCTTCGGGGTTTCCGGGTGAAGTCCGCCCGCCAACTTATCTGATTCACGAATTCTCTCAACAAGGCGGCCAGGCATTACACGGTTAGGGCTGTTGCCTAACAGTATATCCTTTCCTTCCTCGAGGCCATATTTTTTGAAATGCTCCCTGAACAACGTATCCATGGTAGTGGGAGCCAGCGTGGATTCAAAAACCACCAAAGGTATTTTGCCTTCAGGTTTTCTTTGCAAAGCTTCCGCTAATCTCTCAAGGCCGCCGAACATGGGCCCGTAATCAGGCTCTGTGCCATTTTCCTTTTTATCTGTTTGGATTGAAACTAAAATGACATCGGCATCTGAAAGGACACTGAAGTCTGAGCTTGCCGATAAAACTCCCGCCTGTACGGCATTGCGTGTAATATCATCCAGCTCCGGTTCAATACCTCCAATTACTGACTTACCGCTGTTAATAGCTTTCACTTTCCATCCTGAATTAACCGAATCACGCTGAACCACCACCACTTTTGCGGGTTTATCCGTTCCGATTTTGATTTTTGCATTCGCAAGCATAGCTGCCATCGGCATGCCTACG
>DASZRP010000356.1:0-5821 GCA_035548895.1 Puia sp.
CTTGTCGAAGACCAGATCCGGATCACTTTTAAAGATGACGACGCTCGGCGGTCCGATGCGGTTCGATGCGAGCAATAATTCCGGAAGCCTGATTAATCGCTGCGCATAAGCTTCGCTGCTTCTTATGCCGCGCGATGAGCCGTCGGGATAAACATTGGTATAAGCCGAAAAATAGAATGACGCCCCGCCGCTCCGCAAGGCGAGCGCGAATCTTTCCAGTGCATTGGATGTAGTAAACCAGTCATCGTCATGCATCAGCTTGATCCACTCACCCGCTGCCTTGCGAATGCTTTCATTCCAGTTTTCCGGTGTGCCCAGGGGCTTACTGTTCCTGAAATATCTAATAGAAGAGCCAAGGCCATGCTGCCGGACCATTTCACAGACCTCATTCCCGGGGCTGTCATCTGTAATGATCACTTCAAAATGCCGATATGATTGAGCCTGTATGGAATCCAGTAAATGCTTCAGCTTGTCCGGCCGCTGATAGGCTGGAATGCAAATAGAGATGAGCGGCTGGTCTGTCATCTGACAAAAATAATGGTCATGTGGATAAATTAGCCATCATATTAATATTCCTTTATCAATTTATAGCACGAATATTGATGCTTGTTTTTCAATACTTCAGATTATGGTCATTCAAAACAGGAATATTCAGTTCACCAAGCTCATCAAGGCCGACGGACGGCTGCGCGAGTTTAATTTCAGAAAGATCAATGGAGGTCTCCAGGGTGAATTGTTTACCGTAGATGTAAGCGATGATCGCGGGAACCGGATCATGTTCAGGCTATACAAAGAGGGGAATGAATGGGCCATCCTGCCTGAGCAATCACTGCCTGAATGGGTAACCGTGAGTGTTCCCCGGTTTAATGAGTCCATCGAGGAAGAACTCCGCATTTCCTGATTCCTGGTTATTTTTATGAAAGCTTCCGGGCATTTTCCGGAGGTTCAGGCTATGGTAAAATTCACTGCCGTTATTGAGCAGTTTCAGGAGCAGGGCGAAAAGACCGGCTGGTCGTATATTTCAATTCCCAGAGAAATTGCTGAGCAGCTTAAGCCCGGAGTGAAAAAATCATTCCGTATCAAAGGTAAGCTCGATAGCCATTCTATTTCGAAGGTTGCTTTGCTTCCCATGGGCCAGGGTAATTTCATACTTCCGCTGAACGCCGGAATGCGCAAGGCGGTTCGCAAGCATAAAGGCGCCCGCCTGCAGGTACAGATCCAGGAAGATAAAGAGCCACCGGCTATTTGTCCGGAGTTGATGGAATGTCTCGCGGATTCCCCGCAGGCTCTTGCCCATTTTCAATCGCTCAACGGTTCACACCGGCTTTATTTCAGTAAATGGATCGAAAGCGCGAAAACGGCAGCGACCCGCACGAAACGGATCGCCATGTCGGTGAACGCGCTTGAAAAAAAGATGGCGTATAATGAAATGCTCCGCGCTAATGCACAAGCTGTGAATAAGTAAGTTTGACGGAATCTGCGTTTAAATAATTAAATTTGGTTAGATGCGTGAGCAGCGTTTTCCGCATAAACCTATTTTGAAAACTTAAAATCCCCCGGAATTGACTGAAACGATCATCAACCTGGATACCGTAAATCCTATCGAATTCTTCGGAGTAAATAATGGCAAGCTGGACATACTCAAAAAAAAGTTCCCTTTACTGAAAATTCTTTCCCGCGGCACGCAGCTCAAGCTGAGCGGCGCCCCTGAACAGGTGGAGTCTGCCCGGGAAAAGATTGACCTGCTCCTGCAATACCTCGAAAGAAACGGCAGTCTTACGGAGAATTATTTTTCACGGATACTGGGCGGCGACGACGCCGAGACCGTAGACCATTTCGTAGACCGGAATCCGAACGATATTCTGGTCTTTGGCCCCAACGGAAAAACCGTGAGGGCGCGAACGGTCAACCAGAAAAAACTGGTTACCGCTTCTGAAAAAAACGATATCGTATTCGCTATTGGTCCGGCAGGTACCGGTAAGACCTATACCGCTGTTGCCTTAGCCGTAAGGGCGCTGAAAAACAAGATGGTCAAGAAGATCATCCTGACCCGCCCGGCAGTAGAGGCCGGAGAAAACCTCGGTTTTCTGCCGGGAGACCTGAAAGAGAAGATCGATCCCTATCTGAGGCCGCTGTACGATGCGCTGGACGATATGATCCCGGCCGATAAGCTGGGTTATTATATGACGACCCGCACCATCGAGATTGCCCCGCTGGCGTATATGCGCGGACGAACGCTGGACAATGCTTTTATTATTCTGGATGAGGCCCAGAACGCCACCGATCTGCAGCTGAAAATGTTCCTTACGCGTATCGGGCCGAATGCAAAAGCCATTATCACAGGCGACCTCACCCAGATCGATCTGCCGAAGAACCAAAAGAGCGGTCTGGCCAAAGCCCTGTATATTTTGAAAAATATAGATGGGATCTCGCATATCGAGCTCGATGAGGAAGACGTGGTCCGGCACCGGCTGGTTAAAGCAATCATAAAAGCCTACGACCGGGATAAGCAAATGGAACAGGGAGCTTCTTAAAATTCGGAATCAGGGATTCCCGTTGTATCTTGAGGCATCATTTAATAAAAACGAATTCCTTGAAAGCCCTTTCCATTCTGGCCTTGATCCTGCTGTTAGCCGGTTGCGGTGAAGGCAGTACATTCAAGAAAGCCGATGATGCACAGGATGCCGGACGACAATTCATCCGGGCCTCGCTCGACGGCGACTATGAAAAAGCCCGCTTCTATCTGCTGAACGATTCTTTAAACCTGCTGCTGATCAGCAAATGGCAACAGGGATTCGATCAATTAGACAAAGATACCCGCCGCCAGTACCGCGAGGCAAGCATTCTGCCGATCAATATCACAGCGGTCAACGATTCCGTAACCACCTATACTTTTTCCAACAGTTTTAGAAAAGATACTACTACCCTGCGCATCGTTCGTATAAACGGGGATTGGCTGGTGGATTTGAAAGAGATCCTTAACGCTAAACGCTAAGCATGAAAAATACGACGGTTTCCCATCCCTGGCATGGCGTTCCCGTTGGCAGTCTCGCGCCGAGAACAGTAAACGCCATCATCGAGATCCCGCAGGGATCAAGGGCAAAGTATGAAATTGATAAAAGCAGCGGCCTCTTAAGACTGGACCGCGTTATCTATTCTTCTTTTTACTATCCCGTGAACTATGGGTTCATTCCACAAACCTATGGCGACGATAAAGATCCCCTGGACATCCTGGTGATTACCTCGCTGCCGGTGGTTTCGCTTTGTCTTATGGAAGCCAAGGTTATGGGTGTAATGCAGATGATCGACAGCGGCGACGCCGACGACAAAATTATTGCGGTAGCCGCCAAAGATCCTGGCGTAAACCATTATAACAATATTGAAGAATTGCCGAAACATTTCTTTGACGAACTCCGGCATTTCTTCGAAGAATATAAAAAACTGGAAAACAAAACAGTGGTTGTAGAAGAATTTGGCGATAAGACCACGGCTTTACAGATCATAGAAGACGCCATTAAGGCTTATCAGCAGCAATTCGCAGACAAATAATAACTGCGGGGCCCTGGTTTCTTTATGTATTTTTCCCTTTTACGCATCTCTAACAGAAAGCTTTAGCGAGTGCCGGCTTCTTCCCATAGCAGTTTAACAGACAAAGAGCTCCTCAATCGCTTTTACAACGACCATGACAGCGAATGGCTGGGCATTCTGCTGGAACGATATACGCTTTTGCTTTACGGCGTGTCCATGAAATACCTGAAAGACCCGGAGGAAGCGCGGGATTCGGTTCAACAGATATTTCTGAAGGTCATTACGGAATTGCATAAATATGAAGTGACTTACTTCAGCTCCTGGTTATATATGATTGCCAGGAATCATTGCCTTATGAAACTGCGGGACCGGAAGACATTCCCGAAATCCATCGATCATGCGGAATTGCTGGCGGCCAACGGCGAGGAAGAGGATTTTCAGGAAAAGGAATACCTTCTGCATGAGCTGGAAACCGCCATACAACGGTTGAACCGGGAGCAACGGGTCTGTGTAAGCATGTTCTACCTGCAGAAAAAGTCTTATCAGGAAATAGCGACCGAGACCGGGTTCAGCCTGCTGCAGGTAAAGAGCTATATTCAGAATGGTAAACGAAATCTTCGCCTGATGATAGAAAGAAAAACGGGCGAATCCTAAAGAGACAGATAAACCAATGTCAGTTGAAAATAACGATATGAAGGGTCAGGAACGGGTTCCGGATACAAAGAAAATCCTGGACTACCTCAATGGGTCTATGACAGAGGGTGAGAAACGGCAGTTTGAATCGGAGGTTCCTCATGATCCGTTTTTGCAGGACGCTGTGGAAGGACTGCAGGGGCTGGACAATCATGCGCAGATTCCCGATGTTGTTCATCATTTGAACCGTCAGCTTCAGACACAGCTTGCCCACCGAAAACCCCGGAAGAGAAAAAAAGCGATTGGTTACGATCAATGGCTTTACTGGAGTATTGGTCTGATTATCCTGCTGGCCTTTATTGGCTTTTTGATTCTGCGTCTATTACTTAAACACTAAGCCGCCAACTGTCATCTGTCACCCGTCACCCATTACTGGTACTGTATATACATCGGCTTCGGCTTCAGGCGAAGTACTTCTTCCGGCGTGAGTATCCGGCTATTGGCCTCACGATAGTCGTTCTTATAGAATAACTTGAACCCGGTGAACTGAACCGGCTCCTTTGAAATGAATTCCCGGTAAGTGGTGTATTTTCTGGATTGGGCGCCCCATCCGTCCATGTCCATAACGACCTGCACTAAGGAGTCGGGTTGTATGTTCCGGTAGTTCGTTACCATAGCCTGGGTAAAGCGATGCACCACGAGGATTTTTGGTGGAAGATTATTCGCTTTGGCCAATGCAGCTAAGTATTTTATAGTATAATTCACATCGGCGGCATCCATAGTGCCGATCACGGAACCCGGCTTCTTGCCCGTCTTCATGGAAAACTCCGGATCGATTCCCAGATGAACCTGTGGCATTTTAAGATAAGGTTCGAGGAGCGGAATTTCATCCTGAACGGTGCTGAGCCCGACCTGAACATCCAAAAACACCAGGGCATTGATGCGGTCTGCCAGCCGGATAACCGAGTCGATCTGTTTGAACGGCATGCGAAGACGGTATTTATTGCCCTTGCCGGGCTCGCCCTGGGCCGTCACAGCAATATAATGCAGGGCAGGAATTACTTTGGTCGTCGAATCGGCAGCCTGCCATTTTTTTATTTCAGCCTGTAACTTGGCGAGCATAGTATCTGCGGAGTATTCTCCCAATACCCCCATTTTCTTTGAGTAAAAATTGCCATAGTAAGCCACGATCCGGTTAAAGGGAAGGATGGCCCCGGCAGCCGGGTAAGCCGTTTTTGCCGGCCATCTGCCGGAAGAATCCCCGTTCACCATGCGTATCAGTCCCGCATTGTATTCTGCGGTATCCAATACCAGGGATACTGCTGCAGTCCGCAGCGCAGAATCCGTTTTTACATTGCTCGTATCCTTCATTCGAAAAGAGAGCAGCCCGCTGAATGCGTTTCGGAAAGGTCCGTTGGAGCTAAAGGCGGAGAATATGACGGAGATGCAGGCGATGCCGAGGGCTATTCCGAAAAGAAGTATATACGGTCTTTTAGCGGATACACGTATCCGTTCAGTCAACTTTTGATTGATTTGCATAGAGTGTGGATAAGAATTTCTAAGGTGCGGGTTCTAGGAATTCGCTGATAATAACAACGTTAAGCGGTGTTTTTTATTGTGATTTAATCTATTCTCAGTAAAGTTTTTTTGTACCAGTTTA
>DASZRP010000357.1:0-19093 GCA_035548895.1 Puia sp.
CCCTTGGTGTTCTCATCTTTTTGAACCAGCGTATTATATCCGCTGCAGGCACAGCCTCCTAAAATGACGATCAGGGCTATGATGACGATGAGTGTGAGATTGCGTGTGCTCATAAGTTAAAAGGTTTGATTAGTTGTTAAATGTAACAAATTCCCCGCAGAGTGGTTGCGGGGAACAGGGAGAATGCGGTAAACACCGGATTGAGCCGGCAGAACACCTTCAGCAGCCGGTAAACGATTTAAGCTTTTTTGGGAATAGCCGCAATGCCCGGAAGTTCCTTGCCTTCAAAATATTCTAGCATGGCGCCTCCGCCGGTAGAAACATAGCTGACCTGATCTGCCAGGCCGAACTGGTTAACCGCTGCAACGGAATCACCGCCACCCACCAGCGAAAATGCACCGTTCTTTGTGGCGTCGGCAACCGCCTGGGCGATGGATTTGGTGCCGTGACGGAATTTTTCCATCTCAAAAACACCCATGGGCCCGTTCCACAGAATGGTCTTCGCTTTTTTGATCACATTCGTGAACTGCTCACAGGCGTTCGGCCCGATATCGAGCCCCATCCAGCCATCCGGTATTTGATTGCTGGGCGCCGTGGAATCCTGTGCGTTGGCATCGAATTTATCGGCGATAATCGAGTCGGCCGGAAGGTGTATGCACACATTTTTCGATTCTGCCTGCTTCAGCAGATCAAGCGCCGTTTGAAGACGGTCATTCTCGCACAGTGAATTACCAATCCGTCCTCCCTGCGCTTTTAAGAAGGTATAGGCCATTCCGCCGCCGACAATGATATCCGTTGCTTTTTCCAGAAGATTCTCCAGGATCAGGATCTTGTCTGAAACCTTGGCGCCGCCGATGATCGCGACAAAAGGCTTTTGCGATTCATGCAATACTTTTTCTGCACTCTTCACTTCGCTTTCCATCAGAAGGCCAAACATCTTTTTGTCGTCGGGGAAAAACTTTGCGATCACTGCTGTGGAAGCATGTGCCCGGTGAGCCGTGCCAAAGGCATCGTTCACATATACATCGCCCAGCGAAGCCAGTTTTTTCGCAAAAGCTTCGTCGCCTTTCTCTTCTTCTTTGTGGAAGCGGAGATTTTCGAGCAGCAGCACTTCGCCGGGACGCAGCATATCGGTAGTAAGCTTTGCCTGATCGCCGATGCAGTCGTCTGCAAATAACACCGGAACGCCGCCCAGAAGTTCCGACAAATGCTTAACCAGGTGTTTCAGCGAGTATTTATTCGTCGGGCCATCCTTTGGCCGGCCGAGGTGCGACATCAGGATCACGCTGCCTCCGTCTTTCAATATCTTTTGAATGGTGGGAACGGCGGCCCGCATGCGCGTGTCGTCGGTGATCTGGAACTGGTCGTTCAGCGGCACGTTAAAATCGACGCGCACCAGGGCTTTCTGCCCCCTGAAATTATGCTGTGAAAAGCTGGACATGCAGAGATTGTTTTAGGAATGGATATAAAAAAAGATGCCGGAGCAGGTCCGGCATCAAATTGACAAAAACTTATTTGCTGATCATGGTAGCGAAGTAATGAACCGTGCGCACCAACTGGCTGACATAGCTCATTTCATTATCGTACCAGCTCACGGTTTTCACCAGCTGCTTGTCGCCGATGGTGATGACCTTGGTCTGCGTGGCGTCGAACAAAGAACCGTAATGGATGCCGATGATATCGCTGCTCACGATCTCGTCTTCGGTATATCCGAAGCTTTCGTTAGCAGCGGCTTTCATAGCGCCATTCACTTCTTCAGCCGTCACTTTCTTTTTCAGGATGGTGGTAAGTTCGGTGAGCGAACCGGTCAGCACCGGAACACGCTGGGCATTTCCATCCAGTTTCCCTTTCAGATTGGGGAGTACAAGACCGATGGCCTTGGCAGCGCCTGTGCTGTTGGGGACGATATTCTGTGCGGCAGCCCGGGCCCGGCGCAGGTCACCTTTCGGATGGGGGGCGTCCTGGGTATTCTGGTCGTTCGTATAGGCGTGAACGGTAGTCATAAAGCCCATCTCAATACCGAACTGCTTGTCGAGCACATCGGCCATCGGGGCCAGGCAATTGGTCGTGCATGATGCGCAGCTGATCACCGTCTCTTTCCCGTCGAGGATGTGATGGTTTACATTGAACACGATGGTCTTCAGATCGCCCGTTGCCGGAGCAGAGATCACAACGCGCTTAGCGCCTGCCTTCAGGTGGGCTTCCGCCTTTTCCTTGTCGGCAAAGAAGCCGGTGCACTCGAGCACCACATCTACACCGTCTTTACCCCAGGGAATTTCGGCGGGATTCTTGAATGTATAGATTTCTATTTCCTCTCCATTGACAATAATCGATTTATCAGTAGCCTTGACCTCTTCATTAAAACGTCCCTGCGCGCTGTCGTATTTCAGCAGATGGGCCAGCATCTTGGGGCTGGTGAGGTCGTTGATGGCCACGACTTCTATGCCGTCCATATTATAGATCTGGCGATAAACCAAACGTCCGATCCGTCCGAAACCATTGATCGCAACTTTAACTGTGCTCATAGCTTGAGGGTTTTAAAATTTTAGGAGGCAAAGTTACGAACAAAAACATTTGGGAAGTAAGGGGCCGAGTCTATATCTTTGCAGCCCCTAACGATATTCCCGTCGTCGGGGCTGCTGTGTAACAGGCCGCGTTGGTCAAGGGGTTAAGACGCATCCCTTTCACGGATGAATCACGGGTTCGATTCCCGTACGCGGTACGAAATCTGCCACTTATGGCACAACAGGTTTAAAAGGCTGTCTTCAAAGACGGCCTTTTTCATTCCGATACTTTCTCAACCACAACTTGATCTTTAATTTATTATTTTCTGCAATACGATATTCATCGAATCATTACCAAGCATTCCGCTTAGCATCATTTGACCCGGGCTGTTCATTGTATTCGCTGATGTCAAAATCCCGCTGAAAGCGGGTTTATCGGACGGTGAGCGCCAGCTAATGTTGACTCTATTACCCTCCTTTGAATAAGCTCCATTCCATCTTTTTTGAGGTGTGTTAAATTCAAAGACACAACCATTTCTGATGTCAAAATAAACTGTCGTCAGCAAACTATCTGCGCAACTGTTCCTATGAAGCACCTGCTGACCGATTTTTAGCTGAGTTACTTCATACTTACCCGTGAGTTGCGGGTATTTATCCGGTTTGTCATGCATAGCGATCAGCAAAAGGGGAATATAAATAATTGAGAGGCGGATCGCCATTTTATAGAAGCTGGAAAGATGCAGAGCCGGTAATTGATCCTTTGCCGTAAAGAAAAAATCCTTTAGCCGGTCGAATTCGATAAACAGGAAATACAAAACCCCCGCCATCATAATAGACGCATGAACAACCACACTATTGCCGATCTGATAAAAAATATCCATTAACAAGATGTCGGCGAGCACCGTCAGCAGAACAAATACACTCAGAAGTCTTGTCTTCCGAAAAAGAAGCAGCATAGCGCCAATTATTTGGAGGCCGCCTATGATGCAACCAAACATGTAGGAATGCCCGAAAAAGGACCAGAACAGGTCGGATGGTGAAAAACTGCGATACGGCAGATCGAGCCTACTTATGGGCATCACCAACTGTAAGTGGCAGATCTTCGCCCATCCAAATTCGGCCAGGTCAAATGCCACGCCGTATCGGATCAGGCCTTGCCATAGGGCAAGAGTGGACTGGTTATTTGTTTTCCGGACCTGCCATACAATAACGTAAATAACAGCAGCAGTCACTGTGAGAACGGGGACGATTGAGAGCTCCCGGATAGGAATCCAGGCTCTGAAGTAGGTAACACCCTGGCGTAAAACAGCGGCTCCGATTACCAACCCGGCAAGCAAACACGTAACAAGCTTTTTAAGAAAAGAGATTTCCTGCATAACGGCCAAAGGTTCTTAAATAAGCTTGTGAAAATAAGTCTTTTGTGAGAAGGCCGCTTCCGACCTTAGCTATTCAACCTTTGCCGCGGCCTCTAACGCACTGATATCCAGCTTGACCATTTTCATCATTGCCTGCATCACACGTCCTGCTTTTGCCCGGTTTGAGTCAGCCAATAGCCGAGGCAGCATGATAGGCGTTACCTGCCAGTAAAGCCCGAATCGGTCTTTTAACCAGCCGCAGGCAATCTCCTGACCGCCACCCTCAAGTAGTTTGCTCCAGTAATAGTCGACCTCTTCCTGCGAGCTGCAGTTGATGGTAAGCGAAATGGCATCGGTCAGCGGATGGCCCGGGCCGCCATTCATGAGAATGATTTCCTGTCCTTCCAACTGGATCGATGCCACGAGTAAGGCCCCTTCCGGGCCCGGCGCACCTGCCGGGTTATAGGCAGCCCGGATCAGTTTTGAGTCTTTAAAAATGGAAAGATAAAAGTTCATTGCCTCCTCGGCGTTGTTGTCAAACCAAATGAAAGGACTGATCTTTTGCATAACTAAATCTTTATGATTTGTTTAGTAACAGCAAACCTCGTTCCCGGATTTTAATTCTCCCGGATTGTCAATTGCGGTGACTAATAACGCAAAAATAGGTCGGTTCTTTGCCGAAAAGTTTGAAAATGTGACGGTCTTCGATAGAACATGGGGTGGTCTCCTCGAAAACCCGGGACGAACCGATGGCTGCTCCCGATTATTCTCAATAGGACCTCGTTGATACCTCAATGGGTCCTCGGATTCTCCTCGGATTCCCTCTTTGGCACCTCGGATTCCGAGGTCTTTCCGAGGTCTCGCCGAGGTTCAATAAAGGAGGTACCGAGGTACCAAAGAGGAGGTATCGAGGTGGTATCCAGGGTATTGAAACGATTACTAACGCATGACTAACGCCAATCAAGTGCAGTCCGGGCCTTGATAAGCCCGGCACAGAAGGTAACAAACTGGCTATCTGTTGAATACCTGGCTTCGGCGAATAAGGATTGCTTATTATTTTTTCAATTGGGAAAGCAGCCAGTTGTCCAGTTTTTCATCCTGTTCAGGATATTCCCAATGTCCTGTCTCCAGCGCGAGATATAAGTCTTTCGGCGCCGTGATGGTATTATAAGCCGCATACATAGAAGTTGGCGGACAGGTATCGTCATTATATCCCCAGGTGTACATACCCGGAACTTTCAGGCGCCGCGCAAAGTTCACCACATCAAAGTAGCCGCAGGTTTCGATCTTGTCTTTTTTATTATTGAAATGCAGTTTGTCCCCTTCGAAATAATGCGGCCATCCTCCGGCCCTGCCTTTCAAGTCGCCGGTAAGATCGCAGAGCGCCGGGAAATAGACGGCTAAGTATTTGATGCGATGATCGAGGCTCGCAGTAACAATGGATAAGGCGCCACCCTGGCTGCCGCCTGCAACTGCGATGTTAACACCATCAAACTGTGGCAGCGTAAAGAGAAAATCTACCGCCCTGACACAACCCAGATAAACATGCTTGTAATAAAAATGATCGCGATCGTCCAGATTAAAATTCATATAGCCTCTCAACGCCCCCCAGCCGAGATCGTCGTACACCACCTGGTCCATATCCAGCGGTATTCCATGTATGCCGATCTCAAGCGCAATAAGCCCTTTTTCCGCCATCCGGATATCTCCCGCAAAAGGATAAACACCGGCCCCGGGCACATTGAGCAGGGCCGGATACTTACCTTCCTTTTTGGGCACGCATAATATCCCATATAGCCTGGTGTTTGCGGGATAATTCTGCATGTTAACCTGGTAAACATTTACTTTTTCGGTGCAGCGGGCAGGCATCAGCGTTATACGGGCATCGATGGGTATTTTTGAAAGATCTTCTTTTGCCTGGTCCCAGAACGAAGCAAAATCAGACGGGTCTTCAATTGTCGGTTTAATATCCAGGGGATCAAACCCGGCCGTTGCCATGCCTTCGTATTCTTTCCCATCTACCGTAGCCATTACACGACACCGCAGAAAACCGGGAACCGACATTGTTCCTCCGTCAAGATCCGCTGTTCCCTTTGTCAATACCAGGGAATCCTTTTTCACCGGTTTCATTCTTTCCGGGCCGATCTCATAGTAAACAGGAACATTGCTCACCGGGTTTCCGAATTTCATAACGGTCACCCGAAACCGGGCTTTTTCTCCCCGCTTGTAGACCCAGTCGGTATGGTCAGGCCCAACGATTACCTTGATCATCGGATCGAAAGATCGTTGCGCAAGCAAAAATGAACAGGGGGCAAAAACAAACAGGGAAAGGATAAATCCGATTTTTTTCATATGCTTAAGTTAATTAATAGCTGACCGTTTACCAGATCGCAAACACGATCCGTCAAATCCCCGATCAGGGGGCAATCTTAACAGCGATCATGTGGTCCAGCACATTTTTAGTAATGCGTTGAACGCGCGGATCGGGGTCCATAAAATAATGCTTGGGCGCCTGCATAAATCCCGGCGGATAAGATAACGCCTTTACCCACCAGCAGGTAGCCACATTGAAAACAAAATTTCCTTTGGGTGCGGTATAAATGGTTGCTGCATAACCGTGTTGTCTTTCGTCCAGATCATCGCTTCGCACCGGCCCCTGCGCCAGCACCACCATGCTTGGATAGTTTGCGAGCGGGGGACCATGAAATTCCCATCCGACAATCTGCGGGATGAAATCCCCTTTTTTCATGCCGGTACCTTCAAACACCCAATGGTCGGGAGCGACACAGGTCCAATCGGCCCAGCCTACTCCATAAGAATGAGCGCCCATCAATTCTCTGTCTTCATCCTTATATCGATCAACCCTCCTGATTAACCGGTTGGGCCTTCCATCCGTACTGGGCAGCAGTAATACCCTTCCCGAAACCGCATTGCCCGATAGAAATGCAATATTGAGGCCTTCATCCCTTGCCTTCGCAACATTATCAACCATCTGCTGCGTCCAGTATTCGTCGTGTGCAACAGATAAAAAGACTTTTCCGCGCATCAATCCCGGTCCGTCGGTATGGGTGTCTACATTGGATATATAGGTTACATCATAGCCTTCTTTTTCGAGCCAGAACGCCAGCGGATGCTCACTCATCAGGAATTCTCCCGAACCGTTCGTCAGGGGTTCAAACCCTGCCGGGAAGCCGTTCCAGTAAAGCGCATAGGGACGGTCGAAACCAACATCATACCCTACCGCCTCGTCAGACCCCCAGGGATCTGTCGGCGAATCGTATAACGAACGCCATTGTGGCCAGCGGTTATAAGCCAGCCAGGTGAGGTCGGAGCATTGAAATAATAAATCCGCTTTGCGGTTATCCCGAACGATAAAAATAACATAGGCCTCAGCGTTAGTTTTCAAGGTGCTCAACTTACCAAGATAAACCCCGCTTACCCAATCGTCGGGTATCTTAAAGCTTGCACCGACACCCCATTTGCACTCTATTAAATTTTTGACACCATCCGACGGTGTAGGCTGGGCAGTTCCATTTAGGGGGCCGATGGATTTCATTAATCGGCCGCCTTTGCCGCCATAATAACCCATGCGGAAAATATCGATCTTGTATTTGTCTGCCGGTTCCGTGCTCACATAAATATTCAGTGTTTCTCCTGCGCGAATGCTGGTATGGGAGGTAAATCCCTCAATCCCTTTGCGACGATGCCAGCCGGATTCGTAAGGCTCATCCTGATCGCGGGTAACTTTGGTCAGTATCCAGTCTGTTGTACCAGGCTTCATATTCTCTTCGCGGATGAGATTATGTTTCTCAGGACTGAACCCTGATTCCTGTGCATTCGCCGGCAACCAGTATAAAAAAGTGAATAACAAATACGTGAGAGAAAAAAATATCTTTCGCCTCATTTCATTTTCCCGTGAATAGCTAAAATATTTCGGCCTGCTTTCCATTTACTTTCTTAAAGGATCTGTTATTATTAGTTTCCTAAGGTACGATTGTCGGATATTATGCTAAGGAATAGCTTCTGCTAAATCAATGTCGGAGCATTCTCAGTATCCCGGGTTTTGCTTCAATACAGAAGCCCCGTTTTGCACACTCAAATCCATCTGATGCAATGGTATGGGATAGATCTCATTTTTCCCTTTCGTGAATACTGCCCCGTTCAACAATTCGAAATTGAACCCCGAAATATGTGTTTCATGCTGAATATAGGCATTTAAAACATCCGCCATGTATCCCGTGCCGTTATCATAGCGCTGCAAATCAAAAAACCGCTGGCCTTCCATGCCAAATTCCAGCTTCCGTTCAAACCGTACCGCTTTACGGGCATATTCCTGGCCCTGCGATGCAAACGTTCCGGGCGGATAAGGTTCGATCTTATAATTTGCGGCGGGCGTATTGGTAAAGCCTTTGGAGGGATCATTGCTATCCACATAGGTATGAACCCAGGTTTCCGGTTTCGCCGCGCGGTTCCTGACCATGTTTACGTATTCTTCGGCCTTATCCAGGCTGCCGACTTCAATTTCCGCTTCCGCTGCCCATAACAGCACATCAGCATAACGTATCATTACATAATTTACTGAAGAAGCCTGGTTAACTCCCCATCCTTGTCCAATGTCATTTGCCGTAGGCGACTGCGCTTTTGATACAACAAACTTTCTCGGAATATAGGGCCCACCCTGCGGCTGAGCACGGACCCATGCCTGTCCCGGCATAATGCCCCAGTCCAGATAAGGTATTCCTCTTCTGCCTACAACATAATCCAAACGCGGGTCCAGCGTCCCTGCGTAGGGGGTAAACGGATCATCGGAACTGATGTTCTGGTCATTTTTTATATCCTCGTCGTTCCAGGTATCCAGTAAAGGCAGCCCGGTTGCCGCATCTGTTTTATACGAATTAGCCAGGCTGAAGGATGGCTGATAAAAACCGCAGCAGGTAGTAGGTCCCCCGTAAGGGAAATTCAGGATATCTCCGATATTACCATTATTTGCACCGCTCGAACCATCATGCACTGACATCTGCACAGCAAACACGGATTCCGAATTATTCTTCTTCGACGGATCGAAATTATCAGCATAGTTCACCAATGCATAAGGCTCTCCGGAGGCCGTTTGGCCATTTTGGATGATGTCATCCAGCAGGCTTTTCGCCGCTGTAAACTTCTGCTCAAACATATAGACCTTTGCCAGAAATGCTTTTGCAGCCCAGGTATTTGCCCTGCCGTTATCCGGTTGAACCGGATTCAGGTTGTCGATGGCAAATTGAAAATCCGCTTCGAGTTTTGGCCAGATAGATTCGGTATTTGACACATAAAAATTCGAGTTTTCGTAACTGACTGAATCAGGAACATAAGGTATGTTTCTCCATAATTTGGCTGCCTCAAAATGGTAAACGGCTCTTAAAAAAACAGCTTCCGCTTTGAGCTCCATTGCATCCTCCGCGCTAAGAGAACCATCGGTCACCTTTGCCATGACACGGATCACATCATTCGCCCGCTGGATGCCGGTGTATAGAGCCACCCACTTGCCATTTAAATACGGGTTTGCCGAGTTGACGGCGTATTTCTCGATATCGCCGGCATCGCTCTGGTCGTCATCGGTAGATCCCTTATGCGCGTCGTCGGATGCAATGCCTCCGAACACCCAATTGCTGACCGACTGGGAATATGGTGCGCCGTCGATAGCCGGGCCTCCGATACCATCCAGCATGGAATAGGCGCCGATCAGCAGCCCCTCGACCCCCGCTTTATTTGCCAATGTGCTTTCACCGGTTGAGCCCAATGGATTGCTTACCAAAAAGCTTTTTGTGCAGGACGTGATCAGTCCAAATACTGCACCGGCAAGAATAATGGATTTATAATAAGGTTTCATGATAATCTGTTTTTAATTTTTAGAAAGACAGGTTCAATCCAAGAACATAGTTTCTGAAATTATTCGGATAGTTTGCATTGTCAATACCGAATGCAGCACTTTGTTGAGTCGGGTCCAACGTACTGAATCCGGAACTGAGCTCGGGATCGAGGCCTGAATATTTGGTGATCATAAACAGATTAGCTACCTGGAAATAGAACCTGCATTTTTTAACACTGAGCTTATTCAGGAAACCGGCGTCTAAGGAATATCCCAGGGACAGGGAGCGGCATTTGAGAAAAGAGCCGTTTTCTTTGTAGAAAGAAACATTCCAACCCGTGCTGAACGTGCTCGCATTTTGGGCGATAGGCAATTTCGGGTTCAGGTTGTCCGGCCTCCATGAATTGAACAACAGGTCATTGCTTTTAGCATCCATGTAAGAATCCCATACCCCCGTTTGATAGGTTTGGGAATTGAACACGTCGTTCCCCTGCGAGCCATACAGTATCATGGAAAAGTCGAAATTCTTATATGAAGCACTCAGGTTCAGCCCGTAAGTAAATTTGGGATTGGGGTCACCGAAAAAGGTCCGGTCGTCCGGTGTAATCTGCCCGTCGTGATTCACATCCCGGTATTTAAACCGGCCGGGAGCAGCTTCCTGCTGGACCGGCGATTTGGCCACATCATCGTCATCTTTAAAGAAGCCGATTACATCATAGCCAAAAAAGGCGCTTACGGGGTGACCGGTCTGATTGCGTGCAATATCCACATCGAAATATCCCGGATCAGGCACCTTAACAATCATGTTGTGATAGGTAGTGATATTCAGTCCCACATTAAAATGAAAATCCCGGCTCACCGTCCCATGATAGGTGGCCGAAATATCCCAACCCTTGTTTTGAATATCACCGATATTGATCACCGGCGGCGCGGCGCCACCGGTCGTTGCCGGCAAAGGCTGCGGGAATAACAATCCGTCAATTGATTTTTTATACCACTCAACAGAAACATCTATCCGATGATTCAACAAAGTTGCGTCCAATCCGATATTGGTGATCACATCCTGTTCCCATCCGGTATTGGCGTTGCCAATGCTGGACTGATAAAAACCCTGGCGGATGGTACCGTTGCCATTGATATCATAGTAGGAGTTACCAAAGTCGGAATTAAAAAGGGTAAACGCATTGGTGGGAGACACATTATTCTGCGAACCCAATTCTCCCCAGCTCGCCCTTAATTTCAGATCGTCAAGCCAGCCGATATTCTTCATGAAATTTTCTTTCGACAATCTCCATCCAGCAGAAAAAGAAGGAAACACACCATAGGTTTTATCGGGGCCAAAACTGGAAGAACCGTCCCTTCTTATCGTAGCCGACACCAGGTATTTATTGTCAAATGAGTAATCGAGGCGGGCAAACAAAGAAAACAGTTTATTCGAATAAGCCTTACTGTAATTCGTAACTGCCGAAGTACCATTGTTCAATATCAGGTAGTCCGGGTCGGTGGAAAAGAAGCCTGAAGACGATCCGCCGACACCCCGCCCGTAGTTTTTGATGGCTTCAGAACCTCCCAGCAGTTTCAGGTTGTGCTTACCGAACAGGCGCGAATAGGTA
This sequence comes from Puia sp., assembly GCA_035548895.1. Taxonomy (GTDB): domain Bacteria; phylum Bacteroidota; class Bacteroidia; order Chitinophagales; family Chitinophagaceae; genus Puia. Next base: position 11,321 of record DASZRP010000357.1, read on the forward strand.
AGGGTATTTGTCCAGATCCAGCTGCTATTATACAGAGCATTCTCATTATACATGTTGATGCCGGTGTGCTGCTCCTTGTCCTGGTAACGATTCGGAAAAAAATTATAATAATACTGGTTATCGATGGTGCCGCCGATGCTTGTACGGATCGTGAAATTTTTGAGAAAATCAACTTCAGCATACATATTGCCCACCACATCCCAGGTGTTGGCACGGTTGTCTTTTGTATTTTCCAGCATGGCCACCGGATTCCACCGATCGCCCAGTTCCGGGCCAGCCCAGGTGCCACCATAATGACCTGCGATATCGTGTACGGGTATAAAAGCCGGCATCGAATAGGCCATGAAAATGGCATTGTCCTGATCCTGGTTACTGAATGAAGGATTGTCCTTATAAAAAACGTACGCATTCTCCCCGATCCGGATATTCTTTACCGGATGAAATTCTGTGTTTATCCGAGTAGCATACCTTTTCAGGTAGGTTTCGATCAGTGTTCCCTGTTGGTCGAGGTAGTTAAATGAAAAAAGATAGCTCACTTTATCACTTCCTCCACTTACGGAAAGCGTATGGTTCTGGCTTATGGCCGGTTTGAATACCTGGTGAAACCAGTCCGTTCCCTGCTTGGATGCGCGCTGGATCAGGTAGTCATTCGAAGGATTGCTTTCATCGAAAACATACTTGGAAGGATCTACTGCCGGGTCTCCTTCATTGGCAATTCCCACAACGCCCGGGCCGGCGTAGAAGTAATCCGGTACCACGCCGTCCGGAAATAATTTTGTATCCGGCGTCATCTTTTTAACGAAAGCGGCCATATCCGCAGGGGAGGCGATATTCAGCACATTTCCCTTCGGCGGCACCTGGTAGCCAAACCAGGAATCCAGGGAAACGACAGCAGTACCCGTTTTACCTTTTTTGGTGGTCACAATGATAACGCCATTGGACCCCCGCACACCATAAATGGATGCAGCGCCCGCATCTTTCAGTACCTGTATGGACTCAATATCATCTGCATTAAGATCATGCAGGCTGCTTTGAACACCATCCACGATAACCAGGGGTTGCGTATTTCCAAATGAAGAAACGCCGCGGATAAAAATATTACTCTGACCACCGGGCGCGCCCGAGGTGATTACGGTAACACCGGAGGCCAGACCCTGTAAAGCCTGTTCCGGCGTGCCCGTGGGGATTGACTTCAGGGCGTTCACGTCCACCACGGCCACAGCACCTGTAATATCCTTTTTGGCTTGTCGCGTATAGCCGGTAACCAGGATCTGATCCAGCTCGTTCGACGATGCAGACAACCGGACAACAATATTGGTATGCTCGTTTACTGGTATTTCCTGCGCTGCATATCCAACATAAGAAAACACCAGTGTTGCACCGGGAACTACAGCAATACTGAAATTTCCGTTTTCATCGGTGAGCGTACTGGTGTTGCCGCCCTTCACCTGGACCGTTACCCCGCTTAATGGTTTCGAATCATTGCCGGTTACGTTTCCCGTTACTTTTTGCTGAGCGAAGATTGCTTGCGAAAAAACAATTAAAAAGATCATACATAGCAATCGTTTGAAAATAGCCGGGAGATGGGTTGGCCACCCTGCTCTCACTCCCTGGACCATGACAGGCTTTATCATAGCGTTTTCGGTTTTGGCGAAATGACGAAAGAATGAACAATTAATGTAAACAAAAAAATATGTCTTTTGTAAACATAAATAAATGTTTTAAATAAACAATTTATTTGCCTACATTTTTTTGAATCTTCCCCGGACAGGCTGCAGGCCATGCGAAATCCGGAACGGCGATGCCAGGCCGGAAGGAGGGTAAAAAGAATGGTGAGGAAACCGGTTCACCGGAAGTAACCGTGGCTTTCTGTATCTGGGGAATCGGCCGGTAACAACCGGCTGTGATAGTTCACAGACCATCCTCTAGCGACGGCCCGTTACGACAACCGTTAATGAAAGTATAGGTAATAGCACTGTAAAGTAAATGCCGGCAGCGAGAGCTTTGGGAAATTTTTAGTGGGGTTTAGGGAATATCCAGTAAAGTGGCTTCGCCCCTGGCAAATTGCTTTTTCATGGCGGATTCAGCAAGCTCCAGCTTTTTCTCTTTCAGCGCTTTAATAATTTGTCTGTGCTCGGCATCGGTCTGCTCATTATCATCAATGCCGATTTGCGACTTGACCAATTTCTGATGAAATAAAGGAATATGTGAAGAGCGATATACCTGCAGTAGTTTTTTATTGCCCGAATATTCGACCAGGGTTTCATGAAATTTCATGTCCGCCTCGAGAGCGCCATTAAAATATCCATTTTTTATCATGGCCGCATAATCATCGCATATCTTTTCCAATTTCTCGAATTGATCCTTGGTCATCTTTTTATAAGCCAGCCGCATAGCACCCAGTTCCAATACCTCCCGAAGTTCCCTGATTTCATGAATCTCTGCCGGTAACAGCGACTTGACATAATATCCGCCCTTTTCGCCTAAAACAAGCATATCCTCCCCCAACAATCTGGTCAGGGCTTCCCGGACAGCCATCCGGCTTACCCCGAGTTTTTTGGCCCACTCATCTTCTTTCAAACGCGTATTCGGGGGTACCTGGCTGCTGAGTATCTTTCTTCTTATTTCTAAAAAAGCCTTACTGGCTAATGAATCTACTTTCATAATTTTTCTGTCTACAAAAGATTTTTAATTTGTAAACATAATAGATGAGCCAAGTAAAGATAAAGAAATTATCATTTAAAAGAAGACGGCAACTCGTTTGTGCAGTAGCCCTGTGGCCCGGGAATTTTTCCGGTAGAATGGAACATCCTTATTAATGTTACCGGTTAATGTTTTTATCCGTCAACGCTCCGATAAAGGAGATCAGGTCTTTTTTTTCCTGTTCGCTAAGATGCAAAGCTGTCGGAAGAAGTGTTTGCCCGGGAACATTCAGGCCCAGCCCTATGCCACCGCCTTTGTCATAAAAAGCAATCACTTTATCCAGCGTCCTGAACTTACCGTTGTGCATATAGGGAGCAGTCACTGCCGCATTACGTACGGTTGGCGTTTTAAAGGCTCCGTCATAATAACGGATAGCGAAAACTGCATATCGCCCCTTGTCATTATCGGGGCGCGGCTTTTCCAAACTATCGTCTGCAGGCGTTCCCAAAACTTCATATTCTGTTCCATCATATAGTGGTGGTGTAAGCCCGTTAAAGAGCGGAGCAAAATGACAGGTGCCGCATGCTGCTTTTCCCATAAACAAATTAAATCCGCGCTGCTCCGAGGTTGACAGTGCCGACCAGTCGCCCTGCATATATTTGTCAAAAGAAGATTGAAACGGCGCCAGCGTTTGTACGTAGGCCACAATGGCACTGAGAATGTGCTTTACAGTTATCCCATTATAATAATCTTTTACAGGCCATACTTTTTTGAATGCTTTTAAATAGAAAGAATCCCGCTGCAGCCGGTTAACAATAGAATCATCCCTGCCATTCATTTCATTACTGTTGTTAAGTACCGTAGCGATCTGAGCTTTCAGACCCGATGCCCGTCCATCCCAAAACTGACTGTATTGATAAGCGGCATATAATAAAGTTGGCGTATTGCGGGGCAAAAAGTTCTTTCCATCGAGCGCTCTGTTTTGCGCCATCCCATCCATAAAATACCTGCCGGGGTCGTGACAGGTGGCACAACTGCGCGAATAGTCGCCAGACAGCGCCTTTTCAGAAAACAATTTTTTCCCAAGGTCGGCCAACAATGCATTTGCATCATCCTCGGCATATGGGAATGCCCTCTTATTGAAAGCATAAGCGCTGAACAGGTTATTAGCGGCGACGTTCAACGCCGGCGCGGTATTGAGCATGAATCTTTTTTCAACCGCCAGTTGGGTAACCTGATATTGAAGTGGTAAGGCATAGCGGGTTAAAAAAAATAACCGGTCAAAAGAATCAAAATCACTATTCTCCTGCAGGTATTTTCTACAGGCCAAAAGATAATAACGCAGACTGTCCTTTTGTGAATATCCGTCCAGGTAAGGCGATATGCCTTCTGCCAAAACGCTTAAAGCTCCGTCAGCCTCCGCAATTCCTGTTTTCATGACCGGGGCATCATAGCCGGTAATGTATAAGGTCATTATCCTGATCAATTCAAGGCGAAAGCTTTCGAGCAGTTGACTATCGTTTACGTTTGTTTGTGAAAATAAGGCCGGCACATCCACCGCGGCGTTCAGCATCAGATGTGCCTGTTGAACCAATTCCTCCTGCCGCCTGGACGGGTCCTTGTCGTATAACACCGTTTCCATTACCTGAAGGCCCGTCGGATTATCGTATCCAAGATCAGGCTCATGCACTTCCGGTTTGGGAGGAGCATTGAATAGTCTTGCCTTTTCCGGATAAAAATATTCCAGAAAGAAAGCGAGCCGTGTATAACGCAAGCGGCATTCTTTTAATGATTGTTTTGCGGTTTCAATGGTAGCCGGATGATCATCATCTATATGGGCGATCGCCGACTCAAGTTCTTCGGCGGAAACAACAAAATCAACAGCTTCGTGCCTGAGCCAGTCAAGATTCTCAGGCGACCGGACATGATTATGCTTTTTTAAAGGGGTAAGTGCCGATATGACTACCAGCAGTGCAGGAACGGCTATGTAAGTTAGCGGCAACCGCATAGTCTGTAATTTTAATCTTATTCAGGCTCCTGATAAAACCAGCCTGGTCAGGAATATTTCCGCAATACTGCCTTATCGGGGCCATCTAAATTTTGACAAATATCTTCTTTCTGTACATCCAGTATAAAATCAGCCATTCGATCAGCAATACGATGCCGCCTTTTACCAACGTTGCATAGGCGGTACCAAACAATTGGTCATAGTGCGCGCCCAAATGAATAAACAGGGAGTTAACGATAAACGGGGAGAAGCCATCGGCAAGCACATAGGCCACGATCGAATTCATACCAATGACCATGAACAGGAATGACCATTTCTTCCTATTTGTCAAATCAATTGTTCCATAGAAAAAGGCAAGGAACAAAAAACTTATACCGCCACTGAAGATCGTCCAGGCCGGCGTCCAGATACGTTTCACGATCGGGTTGATGCCGGTTATCTGCAATACAATCCCCAGCACAACCAGGCCGAGTCCGGTGCTGATAAAGAATTTTAATTTTTCTTTTCCTGCAATTCCGGACCGAAGCATCTGGCCTGCCAGCAAACCCAGCATCATGGTACCCAGGGTTGGTATGAAACTAAGCGTGGCATATCCACCACCGTGATATACAAATGGGCTCTCTCGCGGAAACAGGTTTAAGAACCACCGGTCGAAGGCCCAGGCCAGGTTGATATTTTTATTCCAGTGCGCAGCAAACCCCCGCACATTATACGGCCAATCCTGCGGTACTCCGGTCAATGCATAATTGAACCCGGGCCCTGGCAAAGGATACAGTACAAAAGCAAGCCAATATCCGACCAGTATAATAACCAGCGCGGTTATCTGAACGCGACGGGAACAGAACGATAACAATACCAGAAACGTATAGCCCAGACCGATTTGGGTCAGGGTATCTTCAAAAGTGAAATAGGTCTGCCTGAAATGCATGGACCGCAGAAATATCCCCAGGCATATCAGAATAATCGAGCGCACAATGGTGTGCCTCATTAAAGCACCAAAAGTCGCTCCCTTTCTTTTCCTGCTCGCGATAGAATAGGGCAATGCCACCCCCACCAAAAATGAAAAGGAAGGCTGTATGGTATCGTGCAGGCTTAACCAGTTCCATGGCACATGGCTTTGGTTGAACGCCACTATCTGCCAGAAAAGGCTTCCGGGCAAGGCCTTCGAGACCGTTTCAAAAGAAAGTATTTCGGCCATCATCAGCAGCATCACAAAACCCCGGTATACATCAACCGAAACCACTCGTTGGGTTAATGCCGGTTCTTTTGCATCCGGGAGAAAAGAAGGCTCTTTTTTAGCACCAAAGACCGATGCTATTGCATTTTGCATATTTGTACTTTAAAATTGCATTGGATGAACCATCTCTTTAGGGACAATTATTTTGTGATCTCAATATCGCTGCCCTGATGGCGAATAGTTAATACACCACCCCTATCGAGCGACTGCCAAACCCATCCTTTGGACTGATCGTCTCTAACTTCCTCTAATATATTCCCGTTAATCCTGATTTTTACCGGCTTTGACCGAAGCCTGAATGTTTCCGTAGAAGCGCTGTCAAAAACAGTGTATGTAATGCTTTCCGGTCGGTAGGCAATCTTTTTAACGATGGAAGAAGTACTGAGCAGATGATCCGAATTATCCGGCGCCAATTGCGGGGCAGCCGCCATGGAACGTAAATAGTGCTTGACATAATCTCCATATCCATCGGTCATCCATATATCATTCGTCGGATAAAAATTCTTTCCGTCGCTATCTACCATATAGGTCGCCCAGCTTAATTCGCGGATGGCGTTTCTCACATAGGTTGTGTCGCCGGTTGCTGCCCAATACATCAATTCAACGGAAGCTTCTCGTGAAGAATGACTGTTGCCCGGCTGACGATAAGCGGTTTGTTCATCGGTAACGATCACGCCATATTGTTTATACCTATCATCGTCAAGCTCTTTGTGCACCCATTGAAAGATATTTTTCACGGTTTTTTTCCAGTCGGGATCCAGATTTTGATGTTGCAGAAGATACATGGCATAGGTAATGGCGTTGATTTGCGTGTCGGACCATCTCGGCACATCTTCAAAGAAAGGTCCCCATTTATTGGTTTTGGCAGGGTATGTCTTCAACCAGTTCAGGGCAATATCAAATGCCCTTTTGTAGGCCTCCGAATTCCCCTGATGCAGGGTAATAAGCTCATCGAATAATTCCAGGGTCGCAGTCCAGTTGCTGGTATATACCGATTTTTTATTGTTGTGATTCCTGGCATTGATGTCTTTTGACATGCCTTCATACCATACCACCTGGTCCACGATAAGCCCGGGTTCTCCCGTCACCGCATTTACCTTAAATGGCCATGGAGAATTTTCATTGTCGCCGGGTTGCACATTCGCTGCCATCGTATTGGCAATTTTCACCGCAGCATCTAAGTATTTCCGGTCGCCGGTTTTTTTGTAAAGATGAACAAGCTCGTAGCCAAAAGAACCTGCTTTATCGGGTTGGAGAAAGCCCGGGCCGAGGATCATATCGCCGTCATAAATACCAGATTCCACCTTATTGTTATAAGGATAAGGCAGATCGGGCCACTTAGCGTTTGACGGAGATAAGGAATGTGCCAGGTAATAATCGGCCATGTATTTCATATTATCGAGCACCGATTCATCGCCTGAATAATTATAATATAGATCCCAGGAAGATAAGGCCATCATGACCTGGTCGCCGCCAATGCCTCTTTTGTCGTGCCCGGGTCTCCAAACCTGGTGGTTCATATAATATTTGATTCCATTCGTATCCAATGCCATATTCTTCCAAAAATCCCAAACTCTCTGAAGAGCATCGTCATAAGATTCGCCCAGGTTAGACGAATACCATGGAAGAATATTCCCAGCGTTGTCAACACGCACCCTATGATAAATAATACTATCCGACAACAAACTGTCTTTCCCGGGCATCACCATGTCGTCTTCCAGGCCATGATATTTTAAAGACGGCTCCTGGCAACCCGTCGAGATCGTGATAATCAGCGCAACCGCACTTAGTGTTTTAAGCATATTTTTCTTATTCAGCGTAATGGACTTATCTGGTTTTCCTGTTTATTGTTCTTATACTGTATATAATAGAAGTTGCCTGCCAT
>DASZRP010000358.1:0-17507 GCA_035548895.1 Puia sp.
GGAACCTGACCACTACCTCGGGAACGGGCTCTCCGCCATCGCTCCCGACGGATTCACGTTCCGCACGGGCGTCACGACGGTGGTGGATGCCGGCGGTTCCGGATGGAAAACCTTTCCAACCTTTAAAAAGAATATCATCGATAATTCCAAAACCCGGGTGCTGGCCATGCTGAATATTGTGGGAGAAGGCATGCGCGGCGGGGCTTATGAACAGAACACTGCCGATATGGATGGCAAGCTAACGGCCATGGTTGCGCGCGAATATCCTTCCATTATCGTCGGCGTTAAAGTGGCTCATTACAGCGGCGCTGAATGGACGGTGGTCGACCAGGCGGTGATTGCCGGGAAACTGGCCAATATTCCGGTCATGGTCGATTTTGGCGGGAACCGGCCTCCGCTCTCCATTGAAGAGCTGTTTATGAAGCACCTGCGTCCCGGCGATATTTTTACGCATTGCTATGCGCAGCTCGATTCGCGGGAATCGATTGTTGATACCACCACCTGGAAAGTCAAATCCTTTGTGCCGGAAGCAAGAAAAAGAGGAATCATCTTCGATATCGGCTATGGCGGCATCAGCTTTTCCTTTAGCCAGGCTATCCCGGCGATCCAGCAGGGCTTTCTGCCGAGCTCGATCAGCACAGACCTGCATACGGGCAGCATGAACGATGCCATGAAGGACATGCTGAATGTCATGTCGAAGCTGATGGCCATTGGCATGAACCTGAACCAGGTGATCACAGCCTCTACCTGGGCGCCTGCGCAGGAGATCCGGCGGCCCGATCTGGGTAATTTGTCGGTCGGTTCCGACGCCGATGTTGCGATCCTGAATTTGCGCAGCGGGAAATTTGGCTTCTTCGACTATGTGGGGAAAAAAGTAACGGGCGATAAAAAGCTGGAAGCAGAAATGACGATCCGCGCGGGGAAGATCGTTTACGATCTGAATGGCATCGCCAACCCGGTCTATCCGCCCCGGTCAGCCCAGCCGGCTCATGTCCGCGAGCACTAGACACCGATCGGATCATTCTATACCCAGTATCTCATCGCTCTGATCGATGAGGTCCATGCTGATGGCGTCCTGGCCGGCAATGCCTTCCATGGAGCCCTTGATATGGGCTGCGTTGAGCAGCACTTTTTCGAGCTGCTTTTCCCTGGCCTTCCAGATCTTCTCCATCATATCGCGCTCGCGCTGGATGGACATTTTCAATGTGGTGAACCCTTCCCGCACGGCCTTCCACTGTTCGCTGAATTCGCTGCCGGTGAGATAATCGTAGAGCATCTGCATTTTGTCGCCTTTGTTCTGCTGGTTTCTGGCCGCCTGGGCAATGCGAATGATCCCGTCGCGCAGTACTTCCGTCAATGCCTTCACTTCGCTGAAGCTGCAGATCCATACGCCGTTCTTTTCGCCGAAGCAGTCCATGTCTTTCGGCATTACGCGCGTAACCAATACGGCAACCTGGGCTCCCTGCTGCCGCATATCGTGCTTCAGCTTTTCGATCCAGTCGCCGCCAAACTCCTTGGTGCGCTTGCTTTCATAAATGACCTTTCCGCATTCCTGGCCAATGCTGTTCCGTACGGTTAAGGTGCAGTCGGCGCCACGCACGCCCTTGCCTACGGGTTCTACCAGATCGAATGGGAAAGTGGTCTGCAGCAAGGTCTCCAGCGCCAGTTCCTGTACTTCACCCTGCAATTGCATCGAGCCTTGTTCGGCGCGCCGCTGCAATTCCTCTATCAGCTTCTTCTGATCTTCGAGCTGTTTTTCTTTTTCCTTTAATCTCAGCTCGTGCTCCGTTTCGCGGGAAGCTGTTTTTTGTTCTTCGATACGGCGGACTTCCGCAACGACGCGCTCGCGTTCTTCCTGTATCTTTCGCTGAACCGAAAGCTCCATCTCGGCCTCGCGATTTTTCAGTGATTCTTCCCGCTGCAGGAACTCAAGTTCTTTTTGCCGGGCCATGCGGAGTTTTTCCTGGTGCTCTTCGTTTGACTGCTGCAGCAGGCGAAGCTGGTTTTCAAAATCGGCGCCGATCGACTTGCGGAGATTCTCTTCCAGGCTTTCCTGCAATTTTTTCTTTTCCTCCGTAACCTGGCGGCTGAACTGCTCCTGCTGCTCCTGCAGGCGCCGGTCCATGTCGCGCATTTTCTCACGCAATTCCTGATCTTTCTCCGCCTGTTTCCGTCCAAACTCCTCTTCCTTTCGCCGGGTGAACGCGATCATCTGTTCGCGCAGGTCCTTGCGGTATTGTTCAGAAACGGCTTCTTCCATCGCAAATTCAAAATGACAATTCGGGCACTTGATGGTCGTAGACATCTGTTCTTTTTTGGTAAAGTTAATCGATTGAGGTTTATTGGCTGCCGCCGGATCTGCCGGGTTTAGCTAACTTTAAATAACAATACGCCGATATGAAATACATGATTTTCCTGGTCGCGACCCTGCTCTTCTTCAGGCCTTCCGCCCAGCAAACACAGAAACCTGTCATTCATGCAAAGCACTGGCTGGCCATCACGGGAAAACCATTGGCTGCCGAAGCCGGCGCCCAGATTTTCCAGCGCGGCGGGAATGCGGTGGATGCTACCTGTGCCATGCTGGCCGCGGTCTGTACCATGTGGGATGTGCTGAGCTGGGGAGGAGAAACACAGGCGATATTGTATAATCCCAAAACGAAAAAAGTGATATCCGTTGACGCGCTTGGCTTTGCGCCCGGTGCGGCGACGACCGATTTCTACAGAAAGAAAGGATATTATTTCCCCCCGGAATACGGCCCCCTCGCCGCTATAACTCCCGGAACGCCGGGCGGTCTTTGCTACCTGCTGGCCACCTACGGCACCATGAGCCTGAAAGAAGTACTTGCGCCAGCCATGCAGCTCGCGGCCGGATTTCCTATCGAAGACGAAACCGCCAACAGCATTCAACGCAATATCGGTTTGATTAAACAATGGCCTTATAGCGCGAAATTATTTATCACTCATCCGGGCCAAAAGAGGGAAGCGCCGGAAGTGGGAGAGATTTTCGTGCAGCAGGACCTGCTGAGCACGCTGAAGAAAATGGTGGAAGCGGAACAGGAGGCATTGAAAAAAGGAAAATCGAGGGAAGAAGCCATTTACGCTGCTTACGACCGGTTCTATAAAGGAGATATTGCGAGAGAATTTGTGCGCGGCTGCCAGGAGCAGGGCGGTATCATTTCGCTCGACGACCTGGCGAAATGGAAGCCGCAGGAAGAAGAGCCGCTGCATGCCAATTATAAGGGCATCGATGTATATAAGCTTCAGCAGTGGAGCCAGGGCCCTGCCATGCTGCAAAGCCTGAACATATTAGAGAACTTCAACCTGAAAGAGATGGGATATAACAGCACGCGTTATATCCATACCCTGTATCAGGCGATGAACCTCGCTTTTGCCGATCGTGATTTCTATTACGGCGATCCATATTTTAAACCGGATGAACCGATCACCGGATTGCTGAGTAAGGAATACGCGAAACAAAGAGCGGCCCTGATCCGCTACGATCATAACGATGCATATGCCGCACCCGGCGATCCCTATCCCTTTGAAGGAAAAACAAATCCTTTCACAGACCTGCTGAAAAAACGCTTCGGGGCAACCGCCAACCGTTCACCGTTAACCGTCAACCGTCATCCGTCATCTGTCATCAATAATCGGTCATCTGTCAACTGTCATCCGTCATCAATTTATCTCGACCGCCTCTGGCGCGGCACCACTTCCATCGAAGCCTGCGATGAAGAAGGCTGGGTGGTTTCGGTCACGCCTTCCGGAGGCTGGGTGCCCGCCTGCATTGCCGGAAACACCGGCATCGGCATGAGCCAGCGCATGCAAAGCTTTGTGCTCGATTCAACGATCGATCCGTTCAACGTGCTGGAACCTTACAAAAAACCAAGAGTAACGCTTACGCCTTCGCTGGCTATGAAAGAAGGAAAACCCCTGCTGGCCTTTGCCGTGCAGGGCGGCGATACGCAGGACCAGAATCTCCTGCAGTTTTTTCTGAACGTGGTGGAATTCGGAATGACGGTGCAGGAAGCAACCGAAGCGGCAAATATCAACAGCGATCAGCTCTGGCTCTCGCTGGGTGGAGATAGGCTGGAAGACAGGAAGCCGCACCCGGGTCATATCCTGCTCAGATCGGATACGCCGGAATGGGTCAGGCGCGATCTGAAAAGCATGGGTTACACCATGCGCTTCGAAGACCGTACCAGCGGGCCCATCAACGCCATTTATTTCGATTGGCAGCACGGCAGTTTCTGGGGCGGCAGCAGCAACTATGGACAGGATTATGGGATCGGATGGTGATTAATTCTTCAACTTGAAATTGAAGACCAGCGTGCCCGCGGATTCATCCGATCCGGTATTGAACTTGATCTGTTTAGCCTTGCGGATGGCAATCTCCTTGAGGTTTGGATTGGATGTTGTTGAACCGAGTGGCTGATATTCTGCGCTCGTTACATTCCCCGCTCCGTCTATGTGGATATCGACGGCGACTTTCGCATTTTCATTGAAATCATCCGTGAAGGAAGGCTTGCTCCACATGGACCTTCCCTGCAAGCCGCGCAGAATGGCAACGCCCGATCCGTGGCCGCCTCCTTTATAATTTTTAGAATCGGGATCTCCACCCGGAGCGCCCTGGTCTCCCCGGCCGCCGGCAATGCCTTCATTAGCGCCAGGCTTGTAGTGATCTGCGTCATTTCCTCCGTTGCCCGTACCCTTCACGCCCTGGAATACGGCTTTGGGACGAGGTGGGGTGGGAACCGGATCGGCAACAGGCGTCTTTGTTGTCTTAACCCTTTTAACGGCGAGATCTTTTTCCGGGATCTTTGTCGCTTCCGGTTTGGTGACCGGCGGTTTTTTTACGACCGGCTCGTCTTCGGGATTTTGATCGTCGGTCTCGACATCTTTTAACGCCTCTTTCGCTGCAGCGACCGGCGCGGGCGGAGTATATTTCTGCTGGTTGGCGGACGAAGGATCTCCCGGTAAATAAGGCTGGTCGGTGCCAAGTCCCTGATCGTTATTGCCGAGATTCACTTCCAGTCCTTCCTCCACCGGCTGCGGCGGATTGAAAGGCGTGGTCCAGGAAACGAGGAAAAAAAGCAGCCCGAGCAACAGGCAGATCAGGAAAGTGTACAGGGCTGCCATGCGGTTCTTTCGTCCTTCAAAAGCCTGATATGATTCGGTGTAAGCCATGAAATAAAATTAGCAAAAATCGTTCTTCGCGATGCTTTTCAAGATGCAAAATCTTTCTCGAAGTTGCCCCTGATCCGCTCGGCGGGCGGATTGAAATAACCAAATTTTAACAGCGGAAATTCAGCTTTCAGCAAACTCATCAATTCCCTCACCCCCATGGCATTCCCGGTTTCGGTAACGCCGATCTTTCCCAGGTACCAGTCGGGGTCGATATTGAAATTTCGCCACTGGATCATCTTCAGGTCCGTGTCGCGGATTAATTTACGCAGCGCTTCATACTCTTCCTGCGAGTCGGTCATGCCCGGAAAAACAAAATAATTGATGGAGGTCCAGCCGCCAAAGCTGCGCACAACCTGCAGGCTTTCGACGATATCTTCGAACTCGTAATTATTCGGCCGGTAATAGGCTTCATATATCTGCTTGCGTGCGGAATTCATGCTGACACGGATAGAATTCAGACCGGCTTCGCAGAGTGCCCGTACGGATGCGGGCTTCGAGCCGTTGGTATTGATATTGATGCTGCCCCGGTTGGTGTGCCTGCGGATCTCGATGATGGCATCGCGGATGGTTTCCCACATCAGCAGGGGTTCGCCTTCGCAGCCCTGACCAAAGCTGACGATGGGATATGGCGCTGTTTGCAAGTGAGGCACCGTGAACTCAACGATCTCTTCGGGTGTTGGCCTGAATGTGAGCCGGTCCTGCGTGGAATGGATCGTTTCTTCCTGCGGCTGAAAAGAAATGCAGCCGATGCAATTCGCGTTGCATGCCGGCGACACCGGCACGGGACATTCCCAGCGACCGAGCGAGAGATTGCGTGCGGCAGGACAATGGTAGGTCATGCAGCAATTTTCCATCAGGTGTTTCACCAGCCGGTTCTGCGGATAGGCCTTCAGCAAATGGTGTGCGCCCGATTCGATCTGTCCGGCAGCATAGCCGGCGGCTTCCTGGCGGATATCCTGTTCGATGCGCAAGGCGGAAACATAGAACTGATCGTTGAACCATCCCGCGGCGGTGTAGCAGAACAGCGGCAGGGTGGGGGCGCCGGGTTCAGTTTCGTAGGCTGCAAGGTGAAGGCCCGTATGCGCCGGCGGAATAAAGGCGGCGACGGCCCATCCCTTTTCGCAAAGCCGCATCTCACCCGTTTCCACGTCGATGCCGATGCCTCGTCTTCCCGGCAGTTCATACAATGAACCGCCTTCTGGCAACAGGATCCAGTCTGCTTCTTCCACCGGCAGAGCATCCCAGCCGCTACGTCCCGCAGCATAGAGGGAGATATCTTCGAAAATATTTCCCTTTCCGTCGGAGTAGAGTAGATACGGTGAAACCATCGGGCAAAGTTAGAGCATTTAATTAGCAGTTTTCCGGGCTATTCGGCTCCGGGCAGGAGTTCGGTACGTGCTTCCGTCTGGGCAACATAACCATCACCAGTATTGGAAAGCCGCTACAGCTTCAGCCGTGACAAAGATGCGGTTACCGGAAACCGGTTTTTATGAGTCTTCTATGAGCCTCATAGAAATTTTTTTGGACCATTCAGTCACCCGGATAAGCGGCGCCGGCTTACCGTTCACCGCCAACCGTCAACCCCCTCTGAACCGGATTCGAAGGGATTCCCGGCGGCTTTCCCCCTTCGGGATCGCTTCGGGTTTTGGCCGGTATCGCCTCGGGATTTCTTCGGGAGCGCTTCAGGGGCGCTTCGAGGCGGCTTCGGGATTTCTTCGGGAAGTACCCCCTGTTTCTTCGGGAGCTTCCGGACAATTCCCGAAGAAACTCCGGTGCCGTCATAGCGAAATCCCGGAGCATTCCCGAAGAAATCCCGAAGAAACCGCGAACCTTCATAGCGAAAAACCAGATTTTCCCGAAGAATTCCCGAAGAACAGCCAGGAAACCAGGGTAATTGCCGGCTCTGGTTCACCCGGAAATAAATTTTCATGAGGCTCATAGAAGACTCATAAAAATCATTTCGCCCTGACCCCATCTTTGGAATAAAATTCACAACATGAAAAACAAATTGCCATTGGCTTATCTGGCTGCCGGACTTTTTGACCCGTTAGCGATCCACTCAGATAATCTGGCCTTCATAATCCGGAACGGCAAAACCTATGTCCGCATCTGGCTCATCGAGGAGACAAAGAGGAAAAACCAGGGTTGGACATGCAAACAACGGCATCCTGGACCGGTGTTTTCATCCCGCGAAACGGTACTGTTTTACGCTAACTTCCGGAATTCAAAACTTCACTTTTTGTGAAGTTATTGGTAAATTTGTAACAATGACAAATGAAAGTCAGGTTAATTAAGAGGAAATCAATAGAAGATTTTACGATTCAAAATGCAAGGAGCAGAAGCTCTTTCAGTGTATGGTTGACTCTGCTTAAGCATGCCGATTGGGAAGAGGCGGGTGATATTACAAAAACATTTGGTTCGGCCGATTTACTGGGCAACGGAACGAGCCGGGTGGTTTTTGACGTCGCCGGCAATAAATACCGAATGATATGCAAGTATCATTTTGGTACTACAAGAATTCATTTATATGTTAAGTGGATCGGTACTCATGCCGCGTACACTGAGCTTTGTGATAAAAATGAGCAGTACACTATAAGTATTTTTTAAATTGATTATGATGGGGACATTGCAATATAAAATTATTAAGACCGACGCCCAATACAATAAGTATTGTAACAGGCTGGAAGAATTGGTGGACAGTGGGAAAAAAACAAAAGGCGTTCAGGATGAAATTGAACTGCTTGGCCTGCTTATTGAAAAATATGATGAAGCACATAACCGCTTTCATGATGCTGATCCTGTCGAGCTGTTGAAATTCTTAATGAAAGAACATAGCATGAAAAGCGTTGAATTGGCCAATTTGTTAGAGGTGAGTGAAGGGTTGATTTCTGATATGCTCAATTACAAAAAGGGAATATCTAAAGATACCATCCGCATACTTTCTGAAAAGTTCAAGGTAAGCCAGGAGGCCTTTAACAGACCTTATCAGTTGCAGATACCAGCAAGTGCCGGGTCAAAAAAGACAGGGAGGAAGAACAACCGGAAGCATCTTGCTTCGGCTTAGTTTCTCAACTGTCATCCGTCATCTATCTACTGTCATCTGTCATCAACCGCTCCTGGCAGTAAACATTGAACTCATCCTCGTCCGCGTCCGGTTCATCGTCGTCCAGCACTTCTTTCTGGATCACCCGGTTGTTTTTGAAATCGAGCGTGAGCAACCCGTCTTTCAGGATCACGGATTGGAGCTCCGGCCATTTTATCCGGGTCCTGACCAGGGTATTCATGACGATCTGTTCTTTGCTGAACCCGATCTCCAGCGGATATTTCGCCTGGCCTTCGAGCAGCGCAAATAAAATAAATACCAGGATCATCCATTGAAAGAAAGGCATGCCCAGCCAGCAAACGCCTCCGGCTAACAGCCAGTTGCGGAAACGCATTTCTTTTCCCTTCCTCGCGGCGCGGATCTGAATATACATGCCGGCCAGCACGATCAGGGCGGAGAAAGTTAAGAACGGACTGAACATTCCGTTGCGGAGTTGAACCAACGTGAAAGAGATCAGCGAAAAGAGCAGGAGCAGAAAGCTCGCAAGGTCAGTTCTCCTTGCATTTTCCCGTTTCAGCGTAACTACATAGTCGTAACGCATTCATTGACTTTAGCGGCAACAGCTACCGGATTGGCGGCGATCAGCATATTGCTCAGTTTCCAGAGTATGCGCGCGCCCACGTTTGCGTCCCAGTTGTCGTCGCCCACCGCGATCTCATCCAGGTCGAAGCCGATAAAACGCCGGCCACTGGCGCCGATTTTCCGGATAAGATAAGTGATTTGCTCTATTTCAAAGCCGCCATGCACCGGCGTTCCGGTATGCGGGCATAATTTGGGATCGAGGCCGTCCACATCGAAAGAGATATAAACATTGGCCGGAAGCTGCTGAACGATCTCATCGGCGATAAGCTGCCAGGATTGTCCTTCGTATAATCTGTCCCTGATTTCCCGGTCAAAGTAAGTGATGACCCGGTGCTGGCTATTGCTGATGAAATCCCATTCTTCTTCGCTGTAGTCCCTTATGCCGATTTGCACCAAACGGGTGATCTGCGGAATATCCTGCAGCGCATTATACATTACGCTGGCATGACTGTGTACAAAATTTTCGTACGACTTGCGCAGGTCGCAATGTGCATCGATCTGCAATACGCCAAATTCGCCATATTTTTCGGCAATGGCTTTCATATAGCCTAAGGGAACGCTGTGATCGCCGCCAAGCAGCGCCACCAGTTTATCCTGTCTAAGCAGATTGGCAGTTTGTTCATATACCCATTTATTCAGGGTTGCGCCGCCTTCATTAATTTCCCGGAGCGACTTGCACATGAAGCTGTTCTTGTCAACGTCTTCGCCTTTCGAAATATAGTTGATATAGAGTTCGGCTTCCTTGCGGAGGTAGTCGCTCTTCATCAGGATTTTTTTATCGGCATGGCGCATGAAAATGCCCTGCTTCCAGGCATTGCCGCTTTCCGCATCAAAAAGGTCCACCTGCATGCTGGCGTCGAAAATATGCTCGCTCGACCGGGAGGTTCCGGAACCATAGCTTACCGTTACTTCCCAGGGAACGGGTAAAATAATCAGCCTGGCGTCTTCTTCGGTGAAGGGAAGTCCGAAGACGGTATTTTTCGGATTGCTCGGGCAATTCGAATCGAAACGGGATAGGTCTGTCATGTTTGCCTGCTGTATTTATAAAACGGCCGCAAAGTTAATGCAGTATGTCGTATGCACAAAAGATTGACAAGCCAAAAGGCTCTTAAAACATCAAAAGCAGGTTAAAAAAGCGTGCCGCATGGCTTTTTGGAATAAATTTGCGACTCATGAAACGCCTACACATCATTCTCCTGGTTTTCATTGCTGTAGCCATCGGCGTATTGCTGAGTTTTATGGGCAACCTCTCTACCTACGAAACCATTGCCTCCGCCCGTGCTAAGGAAGGGAAAACAGTGACCATCATTGCAAAGCTGGACAACAGTCAGCCCATTGAATACAACCCGGTAAAAGACCCGAATTACCTGAGCTTCCACATACAGGATACGCTGGGCAACCGGGCCAGGGTAGTTTATCATTACGGCAAACCTTACGATATGGAAAAAGCCGAACGTATCGTATTGAAAGGTAAAATGAACGGGGATACTTTTGAGATCACCCAAAAGGACGGTATCCTGATCAAATGCCCTTCCAAGTACAAGGATGATCCGGAAGCGGCTAAAAAGAACCTCTCTCAAACTCAATAGTGTATCATGGATTATGTTGGTGAACATCTGATACCCGGGAAACTGGGCCAGTTTTTTGTGGTACTTTCTTTCGCTTCATCCATCATTGCCACCTTCGCCTACTTCAAATCAGCTAATGCAAAGCTGCCCGATGATCAAAATGCCTGGAGAAAGCTCGCCAGACTGGCTTTTTTGATCGATACGCTTTCCATTTTTATCGTTTTTGGAACGATCTACTACATTATAAAAAAACATTATTTCGAATACAATTTCGCCTGGGAGCATTCCGGCCTGAAGCTGGACCCCAAATACCTGCTTGCCTGTATCTGGGAAGCCCAGGAAGGCAGCTTCCTGCTTTGGATGATGTGGCACGGCATCCTGGGCATTATATTGATCTTTAAAGCCAGGCAATGGGAAGCCCCGGTGCTGACGGTGATCAGCTTCGCCCAGGTTTGCCTGGCCACGATGATACTGGGCGTTTATATTTTCGGGAATAAAATAGGTAATAGCCCCTTCCTGCTCGTCCGGCAGCTTTTCCAGGAAGCGCCTATCTTTCAGCGGGCCGATTATCTCTCCATTCCCCAGATGCAGGACGGCCAGAGCCTGAACGCTCTGCTGCAGAATTACTGGATGGTGATCCATCCCCCCATTCTTTTCCTTGGCTTTGCTTCCACCATCGTGCCTTTTGCCTATGCTTTTGCAGGTCTCTGGAAAAAGAAATTCGGAAACTGGACCCGGGCGGCCCTGCCCTGGACTTTATTTTCCTGCTGTCTGCTTATCACGGGTATCATGATGGGAGCCGCCTGGGCTTATGAATCGCTCACCTTCGGCGGATACTGGGCCTGGGACCCGGTGGAGAACGCCTCGCTCGTTCCCTGGCTCGTGTTGGTGGCCGGCCTTCATACACAGATCGTCTATAACGCCACCGGTCATTCGCTGCGCGCAACCTATCTCTTTCTGTTGCTTGGATACGTTCTCGTTCTCTATTCCACCTTCCTCACCCGAAGCGGGATCCTGGGCGATACTTCGGTTCATGCATTCGTCGGCTCGGGAATGGATTTGCAGCTCGTTCTCTTTATCCTCGTATTTCTGTTTCCGGCGGCAATTCTTTTTATCCGCAACTACCGGGAGATCCCGCATATCAAAAAAGAGGAGCAGACCTGGTCGCGCGAGTTCTGGATGTTCATCGGTTCACTCGTTATTTTTCTTTCCTCTATATTTATTTGCGTGGCGACATCTCTGCCGGTCATCAATAAAATATTCGGCACCAACTGGACAACCGGAGAGGACCCGAAGTTTGCCTATAACCGCATCGAGATATTTATTGCCATTATCCTGGGGCTCTTAACGGCGACAGTTCAATACCTGAAATACAAGAACACCCCGGCGCGCGCTGTCTGGAGTAAGATCTGGCCCGCTACGCTGATCTCCGTCGTTCTTTCCGCTGCCATCAGCGCCTTCGGAGGCATACACTATACCGAGTATGGAACCGGTTATCTGTTAGCGATACACCTGGCGATGTTTTCTGCGATCTACTCCCTCGTCGCTAACATTGGATATATATTCAGCACCGGAACCAAATTCAAAGCTGCCGGCGCCTCGGTTGCGCATGCCGGTTTCGGCTTGCTGCTGGTCGGCATATTGATCTCTTCTTCAAAAAAAGAAGTATTGTCTTACAATACTACCGGCATCAACCTGCCTTTCGATCCGAAGACCAAAGAGAACCCGCTCGAGAATATTACTTTGCTGAAGAATGTGAAAACAGATATGGGAAAGTATTACGCCACTTACCTCAGCAACGATTCCGTAAATACCGCCGGCAATATCATTTATTTCCAAATCAATTTTCAGAACAAGCAGACCGGCGAATCTTTCGACCTCTGGCCCAATTTAATCAGGAACACGAAGGGCATGGAGAATTTCTCCAATAATCCGGATAAACGTCATTACCTGGGCCGGGATATTTTTACCTATATCAGTTATGCCAATATTCTGGACAAGCAAACGGATACCAGCGGCTATACATCGCATCCGGTGGCTTTGCATGATACCGTCTTTTATTCCAAAGGAATGATGATCCTCGATACCGTGCTGGTGAACCCGAGCGGCGGGAAATATCATTTCACCCCTGCAGATACGGCGCTGGTGGCTAAAGTGCGGGTCATCGGCCGGGACAGTTCGCAGGAAACTATTGCTCCGCTTTTGTTCGTGAAGGATAACCTGATCCATCGGGTGGCCGATACGCTGTTCACCCAGAATCTTGCCGTTGAGCTGGGCAGCGTGATGAACAACCGAAAGATCGAGCTGCGGGTAAAAGAGTCTTCCGACCTGGTGCCCTTCGTTTCCCTGAAAGTCTATGCCTTTCCGCAGATCAACCTGGTCTGGATGGGCATTGTGGTGATGGTCGCCGGGTTCTGGATGAGCATATTTTACAGGCGCCGGCAGAGGCTCCGGGCCGAACCTTCGCTGGTTGCATGATCTGCCGATAATTTATAACTTTGAAGGCATGCCGGCCCATCGTCGCCTATACCTGGTTTTCCTCCTTCCGTTTACCCTGCTGTGTACGGCGATGCCTGGTTTTGCACAGCAATCTCCGCCATCCTCAAATGCCCCGGTTCAGAAACAGGATCCCCGCTTCGGCAAGTACGATACCATTTACAGCATGATCGTGGTGTACGACGGCGACACCATTCCGGCGCAGACGCTGGCGCTGGTGGATGTCAACAGGGCTATGACGCATGAACAAAGAAGGCGCTGGGAAGCCATGACCCGCCTGCGGAACGCGGTATACGTTACTTATCCTTACGCCCGGAAAGCGGGTATCATTCTTAACGAAATGAACGGGCGACTGGCCGGCATACGATCGGAAGGAGAGCGGAAGGAGTATATTAAATCACGGGAAAAAGAGCTTAAGAAGGAATTTACCGATCCGCTCGAGAATCTTTCCGTGTATCAGGGAAAAGTGCTGATGAAACTGATCAACCGGCAAACCGGTAATAATTGCTACGACATCATCAGGGAGTATCGCGGAGGCTTTACGGCCAGGTTCTGGCAAACCGTGGCTTTCTTCTTCGGCAGCAGCCTTAAGCAACCTTACAATCCCCAGGGAGAAGACCAGGAAATGGAGCAGATCGTGCTCGAAGTAGAAAGAATGTACCGAGGTTAATTCGTTCGGTAATTCAATTCTACACTTCATACCCGTATTATCATAATACGGAACTTCAAAACAACGTCCCGTTGTTTTTGACTAAAAAACTGAACAGCAATTTCTCATTTTTGCCTGTCTCTGTTAAAGATATCTTAATGCGCGCAGGTGGCTTTCTGCTCTGCGCGCATTAGACTCAGTCACTTCACACGAGAAAATCCGCTGCCTTGATTTCCTGAATCATTGCAGACCTCAGACATCTGTGATCGCCGGCGCCATCCACCCGATCGTCATCGGAAATCTATCGCATTTCGGCATGCGGCTCCTTTTCTTTAAAAATAAATGACTGTCATGAGAACCTTACTTTATTTGTTGTTATGTCTGATTTCTCTTTCCGCCCGGGCCCAGAACGAAGAGGTTTCCGGACGCGTCAGCGGCGTGAATGGAGAACCGGTTTCTTTTGCAACGGTCTCCGTGAAGGGTACAAAAAATACGGTTGCCGCAGATGCCAATGGAACTTTCCGCATCAGGGCATCGGTGGGCCAGACACTCATTGTTTCCGCAGCAAACTATGCAACGCAGGAAGTGGTCATCAATCAGCTCCTCGATATCGGCATCATACTGCAGCCCGGCCAGTCGGCGATGAACGAAGTGGTGGTAGTTGCGCTCGGACAATCGCGCGCCAAAGCGAAGCTGGGCTATTCAACGGCTACTTTTAATTCGGACGCCATCACCAAGGTCGCCCCCGTGGGCATGCTCGATGGCCTTCAGGGCAAAGTGGCCGGCGCCGATATCTCTACAGTAGGCGGCACGCCCGGTTCATCGGTTAAAGTCGTGCTGCGTGGTTTTGGCGTAATCGGCGGAGGAAATAATCAACCGCTCTATGTGATCGACGGTATTCCTTTAAGCGATGCCAGCATCGATATCGGCACTGCGGGCGGCAATGGTCCGGCGCTCACCGATTACGGAAACGGGATGAACGATGTTAACCCCAACGATATTGAAAGCATCACGATCCTGAAGGGAACTTCTGCTTCTTCCCTCTATGGCTCCGTGGCAAAAAACGGAGCGATCCTGATCACGACTAAAAGAGGCAAGGCCGGAAAACTTAAAGTAGACCTAAACAGCGCATTCAATGTTTCCATGGTGGGCAAGCTGCCCGATGAACAAACGGAATTCGGACAGGGATGGTCCGGTGTTTTCGATCTCGGGCAAAACGGAAGCTGGGGCCCCAAGCTGGATGGCCAGATGCGTCCCTGGGGAGCCATCGTCGACAATTCTCAATTAGTGAAGCCTTTTGCTTACCAGAAAAACAGCATCCGGGATTTTTACGACCGGGGAACCGAATTCAACAATACGCTGTCCGTTTCGGGCGGAAACGACAGGACGAATTTCTATTTTTCTTACGGCAATATCACCAGCGACGGCATCCTGCCCAGCGATCTCGACAAGCTGCAGAGGAATAACCTGTCGCTGCGGCTCAATACAAGCTATAATAATTTATCGGTCAGCACGTCGATCAACTATATTAACCGGTATCTGACTACGCCGGCCAAATTCTCGCTGGCTGGCCTCGGCAACGACCTGTTCAATAACCTGCTTCAGATACCGGTTGACATGCGGATCGAGGATTTTCGCGATTACCAGAATAAATTCTTCAATGTAGACAACTACTTCACGCCATTCGCTGAAAATCCATACTACGACCTGTTTGAAAACGGGAGCAACAGTAAGTCGGACCGCGTTTTCGGCAAGGTGGACATGACCTATAAATTCAGCAATGCCTGGTCGGCGCAGTTTCGCATCGGGGGAGATTTTTCCAATGCGAGGACCAGGATCTGGAATGCGGTGAATGCGCCTTCTCCGGGGAGCTGGAATTCCGGTAATAATGTGGATGGTTCGGCTCGGCAGCCCGACCTGGGTTCTTACCAGGAACAATCCGATTATAACAGCCTGATCAACGCCGACCTCATTGCAAAATATTCGAAGGAATTCGGAACGGATTTTACGCTCGATGTTATTGCAGGAGCTAATTTCTACCAAACACAGGCTTCCAATGTCACTTCGGCCATTCAGGGACTGACCATTCCCCATTTCTATAACCTGAGCAACTCGAACAGTCCGCCAACGGGATCCAATAACAGTTTTGAAAAACGGTTGATCGGTATTTATGCCCAGGCTACGGTTGGCTGGAAGGAACAACTGTTTCTTACTGTAAATGCCAGGAACGACTGGTCGTCGACCCTGCCGCTGGATAACAATAATTTCTTTTATCCCGGCGCGAATCTCTCCTGGCTGGCCTCCCGCACATTTGCGCTGGATGAACGTGTGATTTCATTATTGAAATTCAGACTAGCTTATGGGCAAACCGGCGCCGATGCCCAGCCTTACCTCATTTATCCGACCATTCAACAGGGTAATATTCCTTCCACCTCGGGAATCCCTTACGGATCGGTTACATTTCCCATCGCCGGTGTAAATGGCTTTACCATTACGCCGAGCATCGGCAATACGCATCTCCAGCCGATCCTGACCAAAGAAACCGAGCTGGGTGTTGAAGCCAGATTTTTAGATAATCGCATAGGCATCGATGCCGATGTTTATGATAAGGAGACAGATGGCGAAATTTTCAACGTGCCAATTGCTCCCTCAAGCGGGTACAGCGGTCTCATCGAGAATGTGGGCCTCGTAAGCAATAAAGGCATTGAGATTACCCTTAATGTAAATCCGGTTCGCACGAAGGATTTCAACTGGAACTTCAACTACACCTTCGCCAAAAATGAAAGCGAAGTGGTGAGGCTCGCTAACGGGCTGGATAAAATCCAGGAGGGGAACGACGGACTGACCGGCGGCATGGAGTTCGACTTGTTTCCCGGCAAGCCGGTGGGTATCTTCCTGAGTCCTTACCCGAAATATACAGCCGATGGGAAAATGGTCGTCGATGCCAACACGGGCTTCCCGGTTCAGGCAGACGAGAAACAGGATATCGGTACTTCGCAGCGGGATTTCAGCATGGGGCTCGTCAATGCTTTTTCCTATAAGAACTGGGCGCTGAGCTTTTCGTTAGACTGGCGCATGGGAGGGAAATTCTATAGCTCCACAGCCGACATCACCATGTTCGCGGGGAATGCAGCCGTTACGGCCTACAACGACCGGAAGCCGTTTATTATTCCAAATTCGGTGAATGAAGCGCCTGGCAGCACGCCCGATAAGCCGGTATATGTAGAAAACAAGACCGTGATCGATGAAACGGTTTTCGATAGTTACTTCTACACCAATAACAATAAGCCGATCGCGTACCCGATGCGGCTCATCGACAAATCGTTTCTCAAGCTCCGGGATATTTCCATTGCCTACACCTTACCTAAAAAATGGGCCAGTGACATTCATTCCAGCAACCTGATGCTTTCGCTCTACGGCAGGAATTTCATTCTGTGGTTGCCGAAGCAGAATAGATATATCGATCCGGAAGTTTCCAATCTCGGCAATGACCTGCAGAGTGAATTCGGCGAATATTCTCCGACAGGTCCAACAACAGTTCAGTTTGGCGTTGCATTAAGGGCAAGTTTCTGAATTCAATCAAATCATTACACATGAATCAGTCATCCATGAAGCTAAAAAAAATAATTCCGGTCGCGGTTGTTGCACTGGGCCTCCTGGTATCGTCGTGCAAAAAACAGTTGGACATCAATCATGATCCGAATAACCCGACAACGGATCAGGCTACACCTCAGTTGCTGTTCCCGGCGGCGATCGTTTCTGCAGCATCGGCGGCGGGCGGGGAACTGGCCATCATCGGTATGCTTTGGTCGGAGTACACGACTGAAGACGTGTCTTCGTCACAGTATCGCAATTTCGATTCTTACAATGTGACTAATTCCGATCTGAATACGGATTACAATTTGCTGTATACGGCAACGCT
>DASZRP010000359.1:0-4214 GCA_035548895.1 Puia sp.
GGAAATGTTCAGCCTGTTAATTTCCTATTTCTCAATTATCGTGATCATCAATTCCTTTAACCTGATCGATGGCGTGGATGGATTAGCCGGAACGCTGGGCCTGATGTCGTCGGCGCTTTTTGGAATTTACTTTTTAACCAAAGGGATGACGCCCTATTATACGCTGGCATTTTCACTCTGCGGCAGCCTGCTGGCTTTTCTGATCTTCAATTTTCAGCCGGCCAAGATCTTCATGGGCGATACCGGATCCCTGCTGATCGGCGTAATAAATGCCATTCTGGCTATGAAGTTTATCGACCCGGGAAATGGTCCGGAATTCAGCGTACCTATGGATGCCTCTCCCGCCATCGGGTTTACCATTCTCATGATCCCCCTGTTAGATACGTTACGGGTATTCGCCATAAGAATATTCAAGCGGCGTTCTCCATTTAGTCCCGATCGAAATCATATACATCATCTGTTGTTAGACCGTGGCCTCTCGCACCGCACCATTACGCTTTTGCTGGTGGCCTTCAATGTAAGCATGGTGGTCTTTGTTTATATGGCCCGCTCATTGGGCACCACGATTTTGATTTTATCGGTCATTGCACTTTTTTTCGCGTTCATCGCGGTAACCTATTATGTCAGAAGCAACAACGCTCTGGCCTTGGCTCCCGGTTCATCGGAAAAAAATGAAAAGGTGCGAGAATCGAAATTGGTTACCTTTATCCGCGAAAGTATGCTTGAACAAAAAAACTAACGCCGCCGCCAGGTTGGCTGAGTGTATCTCAATAAGAATTCCTGAACTATGTCTGATGAATTAGAGTTGATCGTGGACGATGCCCGCGACTCCATGCTGAAGGCCATCAATCACCTGGAGAACGAGTTGGTCCGCATCCGTGCCGGCAAAGCGAACCCCCAAATGCTGGAGGGGCTCACCGTTGACTATTATGGTTCCCCGACGCCGTTAAATCAGGTTGCCAATATCACGGTGACCGACGCCCGCACCCTGACCCTGCAACCCTGGGAGAAAAATATGCTTCAACCCATTGAAAGGGCTATTATCAACGCTAACCTGGGCGTAACCCCGCAAAATGATGGTAATACTGTCCGGTTGTTCATGCCCCCGCTTACCGAGGAGCGCAGGAAAGAATTTGTGAAGAGAGCCTTTGGCGAAGGCGAACAGACCCGCGTTGCCATACGCAGCATCCGTCGCGACGCCATTGAGCAGATAAAGAAATTGCAGAAGGATGGATTGAGCGAAGACCTCACCAAAGATGCTGAAAAGCAGATGCAGGATCTGACCGATCAGCATGTTGCCCTGGTCGAAAAACACCTGGCCACCAAGGAAAAGGAAATCATGTCCGTTTAAATCGCCATATCGGTGGATTGGTTATATTTGATTACTGTAGCCCGTACTCTTCTCGAATAAATATTCATCATTAAAAAATGAATTATGCCTATTCTTAAAGAATTCAGGGACTTTGTGATGCGTGGCAATGTGGTTGACCTGGCCGTTGCCGTGATCGTAGGAGGCGCTTTTACTGCTATTGTGGCTTCCCTTACCGACGATGTAATCACCCCTTTAATATTGACCCCGGCGCTCAAATTTGCCAAAGTACAGGATCTCGATGCCCTGCATTGGGGCGCTGTGAAATACGGCAAATTCCTTTCTGCGATTATTAAATTTCTGCTCTTCGCTTTTATACTCTTTATGATCATCAAGCTGATGAAGAGTATCGAAAAGAAATCCGTTCCACCAGCCGCTGCTCCAACACCGACAGAGAAGCTGCTTGCCGAGATCCGGGACGAACTGAAGAGTCAGCACGCGGGCAATAGGCCTTGATTTGCCCCACCCGATCCTTCCGCAGAAAGCAGGAAAGAATATTCCATAACTGATAATTGTAAAATGATGAAGAAGATACTGATCAGTTTCGTTGCTATTTTATGCGCATACGTTTCCTTTGGCCAGGATAAGACCGTTCAGGAATTGAAGAACGAAGCCGCAAGAGACATTCAAAAAGATCCCAACGACACCATTCCGAAAATCTGGAAAAAAGGCGGATTGCTTACACTGACCTTTAACCAGGCCTCCCAAAGCAATTGGGCCGCAGGGGGGGACAAAAATTCACTTGCATTGAGCGGCATTTTTCATGGATTCGCTTTTTATAAGAAAGACAGAAACTCCTGGGATAATACCCTTGACCTGGCTTATGGCTTTGTAAGGACCACCAGCCTCGGCACAAGAAAATCGGATGACCGCATCGACGTGCTTTCTAAATATGGTTATGAGCTGACTAAAAACTGGTATGTGGGCGCCCTGGTAAATGTAAAATCGCAGTTTGCTCCGGGTTATGCCTACCCTGCCGACGGTGGTCATGTGCTGACTTCTGATTTTTTCGCTCCGGGCTATATTCTGCTATCTCCGGGTATCAATTATAAACCCAACGATCAATTCTCTGTTTTCGTTTCGCCTGCAACGGCGCGGTGGATTATCGTTCGGAACGACTCCCTGGCCAGTGTTGGTGCGTTCGGCGTAGATAGCGGCAAAAACAGCAAACTGGAAGTCGGCGCCTATGCAACCATCAACTACACACATAAAGTAGGAAAAATGGCGGTTTACACCGGCAGGCTCGATCTGTTTTCCAACTATGAACACAAACCGCAAAATGTAGACGTGTCGATGACCAATCTGCTGGCGGTCAAGGTGTCGGGCATTCTGACCATGACCTTCGCCCTCAACCTGATTTACGACGATGACGTGAAAACGGTCAAGGACGACGGAACCCCCGGCGGCGCGGCCCTGCAGTTGCAGGAAATATTGGGGATAGGGATAGCGCTTAAATTGTAGATGACGGATGACAGATCTATATGTCTGCATACCACAAGTTTAGTCGACAGCTAATGTGCTTCCACCAACTGGCATCTGCCAACTGCCATCTGTCATCCATTAAAATACCTATCTTGCGTCTCATGCAACATTCCGCATCCTACCAGATCAAGCTGTCCCAGTTTGAAGGTCCGTTCGACCTGCTGCTGTTTTTTATTGAGCGGGACGAACTCGATATTTATAATATTCCCATTCATCAACTCATTAAGGATTTCCTGCAGTTTATTCACGAACAGGAAAAGCTGAATATTGAGCTCAGCAGCGAGTTCATTCTTTTCGTTTCCACCCTGATGCGCATCAAAGCAAAAATGCTCCTGCCGCGCAAAGAGCTCGACGAACAGGGCAATGAGATCGATCCGCGCCAGGAACTGGTGAACAAGGTGCTTGAATACAAACGGTATAAGGAAGCTGCAGCCCGCATGGCAGAGCTCGAAGAAGAACGGTTTCAGTTGGTAAAGCGCGGGAATTTACATCGCGAATTGCTGCAGATCGGGGAAGAATCGGGCGAAGGGACCGAAATACAATCCATTACCCTTTTCAAATTGATGAAGACATTTGAAAAGGTGATTCGCCGGATGCAGGACAGAGATAACCGGCCTACCCATACTGTTGTCCAATATAACTATACCATCGAAGAAAGCCGGTCGTACCTGGTCGACATGCTGAAAAAAGAAACGACGGTGTCTTTTGAAAGGATCATTGGCATTTGCGAAAACCGCATTCACGCCATCTTTCTCTTCCTGTCTATTCTGGAACTGGTTCAGCAGCGATATATGAATATCCTGATTGGAGAGGGAAGGAACAATTTTATCCTGGAGTATAATCCTGAAGGAGAGTCGCTGCAGATTGCCGAATAGATTTCAGCTCAACGCACAATTTTCCCGGCGGCTTCTTTAAAGATTTTTTTTGCAGCAGCAACAATACCTTCTGCGTCGAATCCGCATTCATGCTGGAGCTGTTTTGGTGAACCGTGCTCAACCACTTTATCCGGAATGCCGAGCATGACGATTTCCGCCTGATAGCCATGCGTGGTCATGAATTCAAGAATGGCCGATCCGAAACCTCCGGCCAGGCTGCCATCTTCCACGGTAATGATCTTCCCGTATCGCTGGAATACCTCGTGCAGCAATTCTTCATCCAGTGGTTTCACAAATCGCATATCGTAATGTGCCGGGTCGATATCTTCCGTGCGCAGGGTGCGAATAGCGGCCGTAGCAAAATTGCCCGGATGACCAAAGGAAAGAATAGCCAGGTCGCGACCGTCTTTCAATTTTCTTCCACGGCCAATCGGTATTTCTTTGAAAGGCGTTCTCCATTCCGGCATTACGCCTTCGCCACGCGGATA
>DASZRP010000360.1:0-6457 GCA_035548895.1 Puia sp.
CAGATTAAGGTCGAAGATAGACCGGAATTGACCATTTTCGGATACACCCAGATCCGCTAACTCTTCGGTTCGGATGCCAAAAACCTGTCCGGGATGTTCAGCATTCGGCGATCCGCCAATGCCGGCCTGAAGAACGATATCGGGTCTGTGCGTACAGATCCTTTTAAGCAGGGAACAGGCAGTTTGCAGTTGGCCAACACCGGTAACAAGGTGTTCGATGTGAATGTTACGAGTGTTGCCGAAAGCATCCGGGGCGCTGTTTACCCAACTAGCGGTTTGCTCCAATTCTGCATGGGTAGCCGAAATCAAAAGGATATGCATATTGCAAATATCCGTAAATCAGGCTCAATCGGACTGATGCATTACCTTTGCGAAAAATTTTCCGGGCATGGTTTTCCTGACAAGGATAGAGCATTTCAATGCGGCGCATAAGCTGTACAATCCGGCCTGGAGCAGGGAGCAAAATGAAATGGTGTTCGGTGCCTGCGCCAATGAAAACTGGCATGGCCACAACTACGAACTATATGTGACTATCAAGGGGGAACCGGATACGGACACAGGATTTTTATTTGACGTAAAACGGTTGAGCAATATTATCAAAGAGCATATACTGGGAAAACTTGACCATAAAAATCTCAATATAGAAGTTGATTTTCTGAAGGGGAAAATGTGTTCCACAGAAAATCTGGCTATTGGGATTTGGAATGAATTGTTGCCGCACATTCCGAAGAAAGTACAATTGCATTCCATCAAGCTCTATGAAACGCCCAGAATTTTTGTTGAATATTTTGGATCTTAGCCTAACGAAATGGATAAAAAAGTAGCTATTTTCAGGAAGGAACATTTTAATGCAGCACACCGGCTTTTTGTTCCCGAATGGTCAAACGAAAAGAATCTGGAGGTTTTTGGGAAATGCAGTAATCCGCATTTTCACGGTCATAATTATGAATTGGTGGTGAAGGTTACCGGAATTCCCGACCCGAAGACAGGCTATGTGATCAATTTGTCCAGCCTGTCGGAACTTATCCGGAATGAAGTGCTGATCAGGTTCGATCATAAGAACCTGAATCTCGATACCCGGGAATTCGCTCATCTCAACCCGACTGCTGAAAATATTGCGATAGTTATTTACGACCTGCTTCGGCAGAAAATTGATCCGGTAATGGATTTACACATACGGCTGTATGAAACGGAACGAAATTTCGTGGAATATCCGGCCTGAAAGATTGAAAGCATAAGCTATGGGATATAAAAGAATCGAACAGTATGATGAAACGGTGACCACAGACCTGATGAACATATACAGCAAGGTGCTGGAATCGCTGGGAGAAGATCCGTCGAGGGAAGGTCTGAACAAAACCCCCGAACGGGTGGCTAAAGCCATGCAGTATTTAACGCAGGGCTATGGCCAGGACGCCCGCGCCATACTGGATTCGGCCAAGTTTCACGAAGAAGTAAGCGAAATGGTCATCGTCAAAGACATAGAGATCTATAGTTTATGCGAGCATCATATGCTGCCCTTTTTTGGTAAAGCGCATGTTGCGTATATCCCTAACGGTTGGATCACCGGGCTGAGTAAAATTGCCCGTGCGGTCGATGTCTATGCCCGCCGATTGCAGGTGCAGGAACGTTTGACGACAGAAATCTTACATGCTATCCGGGACACGCTCAAACCCCTGGGTGCCGCCGTGGTAATTGAAGCATCGCATCTTTGCATGATGATGCGTGGCGTTACCAAGCAAAACTCGGTAACCACAACTTCGGCTTTTTATGGGGAATTCGAAAAAAATGAGACCAGGAGTGAATTTATCAAACTAATAGCTGCCGATCTGGCTTGATCCGATCAGCCATCTCGTCTAAAAGATTTTGTCAAATCCAGTCTTTCAACCAAATTTGTTTTTTAACCTCTACTATGAAACATGCTTATGTATTTCCGGGACAGGGCTCGCAATTCCCGGGAATGGGAAAGAATCACTACGAACAAAGCGCATTTGCCAAAAGACTTTTCGAACAAGCCAATGAAATTGTCGGTTTTCGGCTGTCCGACATCATGTTTCAGGGTACCGAATCCGATCTGAAACAAACCAATGTTACCCAACCTGCGGTTTTCCTTCATTCGGTTATTGCTTACAGGAGCGTTGATGGCGCCCGGCCTGAAATGGTTGCGGGTCATTCCCTCGGCGAATTTTCCGCTCTGGTGGCCAATGGCGTGCTCTCTTTTGAGGATGGCCTGAAGCTCGTTGTGGTTCGTGCGGAAGCAATGCAGAAGGCCTGCTCCCTGAACCCGGGTACTATGGCTGCTGTGCTCGGACTTGACGATCAGGTCGTGGAAACAGTCTGTCGCGAATTACAGAAGGAAACAGGTGAAGTATTGGTTGCTGCAAATTACAATTGCCCGGGACAGCTTGTAGTCAGCGGTTCATTGAAAGGCGTTGAACTGGGCTGTGAAAAACTCAAAGCTGCAGGTGCACGCCGCGCCCTTTTATTGCCGGTCGGAGGCGCTTTTCATTCTCCGTTGATGGAACCGGCCCGGGAAGAGCTGGCCGCCGCCATTGAGCGGACGACTTTTTATAATCCAACCTGTCCGGTTTATCAGAATGTTGTTGCCCGGGCTGTGATGGAAAAAGAGGAGATCAAGAAAAATCTGATCGATCAACTCACGGGCCCGGTACGCTGGACGCAGTCAGTTCAGGCGATGATCAAAGACGGAGCCTCCTCGTTTACTGAAGTGGGGCCAGGTAAGGTATTGCAGGGACTTATCGGAAAAATTGATAAGAGCGCGACAACTGCCGGTGTTGATTAAGGAAGCGCCAGGTTGCAGTTTAGCCATCCGCTCTCGATATTGGCGCCGTATTTCTGGTAAAACAGAATTGCCGGTTCATTCCAGTCCAGCACCTGCCAGGTCATGCCATTCAGTTTTAATCTTTTTGCTTCTTCCAGTGTCCGGTAAAATAATTTCTTCCCGATTCCCATGCCGCGGGCTTTTTCAGTAACGATCAGGTCTTCGAGATATAGTCGTTGTCCCTTCCAGGTAGAATAACGAATATAGAACAGGCTGAGGCCAACCAGTTTTTCTTTCAGATGAACCGGATCAGAAATCGTCCCAACAAAAGCCTGCCAAACCGGTTTCTTCCCAAAACCGCTCTTTCTAAAATGATCCAGGGTTACGGTAACGGCATCAGGGGCCTTTTCGAAAATGGCCAGTTCCCTGACCAGTTCCATCATAGCCGGGCAATCCTCCACAACAGCCTTTCTAATGGTAATCTTCATTGCGTCAGTTTTTCCAGCATCTCAATGACCCCATTTTACCAGAGTTGCTCCCCAGGTGAAGCCGCCGCCAAAAGCAGCCAGTACCAGCATATCGCCCGATTTGAGCTCGCTTTCCCATTCCCAAAGACAAAGCGGGATGGTTGCGGCAGTCGTATTGCCGAATCGCTGGATATTGACCATGACTTTGTCGTCGGTCAGGCCGATCCGGTGAGCCGTGGCGTCAATAATACGCTTGTTCGCCTGGTGAGGAACCAGGTAAGCGATGTTGTCGCCCGTCAGATTATTTCTTTTCAATAATTCTTCGCTAACATCCGCCATACGCGTGACAGCGAATTTAAATACAGGCTGCCCCTCCTGGTAAATGAAATGTTCCTTTTTGGCAACTGTCTCGTAAGAAGCGGGACGGAGGGAACCGCCGGCTTTCATGTGCAGATGGGTTTTACCCGATCCATCGCTTTTCAGGATACTGTCCAGCACTCCAAATCCACTAGTGCTGGGCTCTAACAACACCGCGCCGGCGCCATCGCCAAATATGATGCAGGTGCTGCGATCGGAATAGTCAACGATCGAACTCATTTTATCGGAACCAACGACCACCACCTTTTTGCAGCGACCGCTTTCTATCAGAGAAGCGCCTGTGGTCAGGCTGTATAGGAAACCGGAGCAGGCCGCCAGCAGGTCAAACCCCCAGGCATTTACCGCTCCGATTTTTTCGCAGAGCAGATTGGCGGTGGAGGGAAAGAGCATGTCCGGCGTAACGGTTCCAACCACAATACAATCAATTTCAGATGGATGTATGCCTCTTTTTTTACAAAGTTCAAGAACGGCCGGTGCGCATAAGTCGGATGTGCCCAGGTTCGGGCCTTTCAGAATGCGCCGCTCGGAGATGCCGGTACGCGTCCGTATCCATTCATCATTAGTATCTACAAGTTTTTCGAGGTCAGCATTGGTGAGCAGGTCTTCGGGTACATAGCCGCCTACAGCGGTAATGGCGGCGGTAATCTTTTGGGTCATTCGACAAAGGTCGTATGTTTTCAGAAATTACATACGCCGCCTAAAAATACTATTTTCGCGCCATGATCACTTTCCTGAGAGGCGACTTTGTACTCAAAACGCCGGCAATACTCCATGTGGATGTGCATGGCGTCGGTTACGAAGTGCAGATCAGCCTTCATACCTGGTCGCGGGTGCAGCATCTGGATCAGGGTTTGCTCCATATTTACCATCAGGTGAGGGAAGACGACGAAATACTGTTCGGTTTTTTTGAAACGGCTGAAAAAGAGCTCTTTATTCAACTCATCAGCGTTTCCGGAGTTGGCGCTTCAACGGCCCGGATGATGCTTTCGGCCATGAAGCCGGACGACCTCGCTCAGGCTATTGCTACGGGCGATCTCAAACAATTAGAACGGATCAAGGGCATCGGTAAAAAATCGGCCGAAAGGATCGTGCTGGAACTTCGGGATAAAGTAGGCCGAAAAGGCCCTGAAATAAATAATTCCTCATTGATATACAATACATTGGAGCAGGACGCGTTGAATGCTCTGGTGTCTCTGGGCATTGCCCGGCCCGCAGCTGAACAGGCCATAAAAAAACTGGCGCTGAACCACTCGGTTTCGCAAACGGCGGAAGATATCATCAAGCAAGCTTTAAAAATCCTTTAGCCTATCGTCGGGATCTCTACCTAACTAATTCTTGAGGAAAGTTTGACCAGGCATCTGCTTCAGAAGATCACCATTGCGGTTTGCGTTCTTGCCGCAACCCTGGCCCTATTGGCTCCTGCTTCAGTGCGTGCACAGGTTTCTCCCGACACGACCAAGAGAATTGGCGATAGTCTTCACTTTCCCCTGCATGACCGCCGGGGTGACCCGTTCAGTAACCCCGACAAAAATTCCTTCAACCTGAAGAATCCCCCCAATCTGCGGGACTCCGTCGAGTACGATCCGAAGACGAACCGGTACTACATCATGGAGAAGGTTGGGAATAAGTATTACCGGAGTCCGACCTATCTCACTTCCGACGAATTCATGGCGCTTACGCAAAAAGCAGCGGAAGACGAATATTTCCGTCAGCGGGCCGATATTCTGAGCGAACTGAATCATCGTCGCGACAAACCAAAGTTGTATGTCAACAATAATCTCTTCAACCGGCTTTTCGGCAATGGCAAGATCGATATCAGGCCCCAGGGAAATGTAGATATTACCGCAGGCTATCAGGGTCAGAATGTTCAGAATCCAACCCTTCCTGAACGGGCCAGGAAAACCGGCGGCCCGGATTTCAATATGGCAGCCAATGTGAACGTGCTGGGGAATATCGGCAGCAAACTCAAATTGCCGATCAGCTATAATACTCAGGCGACGTTCGACTGGATGAACCAGCTCAAGCTGGAATATACCGGCGGTCCGGACGACATTGTAAAAAAAATAGAAGCGGGTAATACTTCATTCACGACCAAAAGCACCCTGATGGCCAGCGAGCAATCGCTGTTTGGTATTAAGACACAACTTCAGTTCGGGAAACTGACCATTACCGGTGTGGTGGCCAGCCAGCGTTCTCAGTCCCAGTCCACCACCCTGCAGGGCGGTTCCACAACAACCAATTATCAGTTCAAGGCCGATGACTACGACGAGAACAGGCACTTTCTGCTGGCCCAGTACTTTCGCGCAAACTACAACAAGGCGATGTCCAATCTGCCGGTTGTCAACTCCCCGGTGCAGATTCTCCGCATGGAGGTATGGGTAACGAACCGGAACGGAGCAGTAACGCAGGCCAGGCAGGTAGTTGGGTTAATGGATCTTGGGGAAAGCGCGCCCTATAACCCCAATGTGCATACGCAGACGGCGCTTACCTACCCTTATAACGATGCCAACGATCTTTATCGCCGGATTATCAATGATCCGGCAAGCAGGACCGCTTCATCTGTCAGCGGGAAACTCACTTCACTGGGACTGACTCAGGTGCAGGACTATGAACAGGTATATGCCCGGAAGCTTAGCCCAAGCGATTATACTTTCAATCCGCAAGTGGGTTTTATTTCGTTGAACCAAACCCTGCAGGCTAACGATGTGCTCGCAGTTGCTTATCAGTATAGCTATAACGGCAAAATATACCAGGTGGGGGAGTTCTCGCAGGATGTTTCACCAGACACGGTAACGAATTCGGAATATAGCGGCTCTCAAAAAGTGCTTTA
>DASZRP010000361.1:0-4826 GCA_035548895.1 Puia sp.
CGGAAAGACGGCAGATACTGGTTCGGATCGAAACGCTCTCCCAAACTCTCCGGCGAACTGTTCTTTTACAAGGCCAATACCTTCATCGTAAAGTGGAATGACCGGAGCATGGATGCCGACGCCTACGTTATGTTCTCCTTAAATGAAAACGGGCAGGGTGAGGGGTTCCACGTGAAGGCAATATCCCCGCTTACCGATTTCAGTTTCGACTTCCAGGATCTTGATTTCAGCAGAAAAAACAAACCTTAAGGCTGGCTTTCATAAACTGCTTTCCCATCGGAATAGGTGGCAAGCACTTTGGTCTTCAGCACCTGCTGCTCTCCGATCGTCATCAGGTCCTGGTCGAGCAACACGAAATCGGCACGCTTGCCGGGTTCGAGACTCCCGGTTTCCTGTTCGAGAAAATCTGCTTTTGCCGCCCAGATCGTCATACCGCGAATCGCCTGTTCCCGGCTAAGCGCGTTCTCCATTTGAAACCCCTGCGCCGGGTATCCCTGTGCATCTTTTCTAAACACCGCCGAGTGAAAAGTTTTAAGGGGAGAAATATCTTCCACCGGGAAGTCCGTGCCCAGGGCCAGCCAGCCGTTCTGCTCAAGCAATTGTTTATTTGCATAGGCTGTCTTTAGCCTGTCGGGCCCAAGCCGTTCGCCGGCCCAATACATATCGCTGGTGGCATGGGTCGGCTGAACCGAAGGAATGATCGAGGCGCGACCGAACAGATCGAAGTCCGCCGCCTGTATGCATTGTGCATGCTCGATCCGCCACCGCCTGTCGTTCTTTCCCTTCAGGTATTTGTTATACACATTCAGGATAACGCGATTGCCGCTGTCGCCGATGGCATGCGTACACATTTGAAATGAGGTCCCTGCCAGGATGTTAGCCACGGAATCAAAATGTGAAGCCGGGCTCAGCAGGAATCCATACCAGCCCGGCCTGTCGCTATAAGGCGAGGTAAGGCAGGCCCCGCGGCTTCCCAGGGCGCCATCGGCGAATAATTTAAATCCATGCACGAAAAGGCGGCTTGTTTTATAAGGTCCCTGTTTCAGATAGCGGGCATAGTTCATTGGATTATCGCTCAGCAAAACAAACATTTTCATCTTCAGGCTGTCGACCTTTTGCAGAGAGTCGATGATATCGACAACAGGAGCATTGAGCCCGCAATCGGTAATGGTCGTGAGTCCGGCTGCAAAACAATTTTTCTGCGCGGCCATCAGCCAGCGCCGGTAATCATCTGCCGACGGAGCGGGAATATGCGCAGCGACCAGTCCGACAGCATTATCAACCAGCAGGCCCGTGAGCTTTCCTTTAAGCGTGGTCACCGTTCCGCCCGTGAGCCGGTCGCCGGGCTTCACGCCCGATAATTGCAAAGCTTTAGCGTTGGCTATAGCCGCATGTCCGTCGATCCTCGACAAAAGGACCGGTTTATCCGGGAACAACAGGTTCAGGGAATCATTGACCGGAAAATCATGCCCCGGAAAACGGTTTTGGTCCCAGCCATTGCCCTGTATCCAGTCCAGACCCGGATGATCTTCGGTGAATTTTTTTGTGCGCCTGAGCACTTCCGACCAGCTTGAAGAGCCGGTAAGATCCACCTGGAACAATCCGGCGCCGTAATCGACAAAATGCGCATGGGCGTCGATGAAGCCGGGGAAGATAAATTTACCCGCCGCATCTATTACCACCGGCGCACGGTAATGCCGCATGATCTCTTCCTCGCCGCCTATGGCAACGATCTTTCCTCCGCTAACGGCCATCGCCTGCGCCTTACTGAAAGCGGAATCTGCAGTATAAATGGTCGCTCCGTGAACAATAAGATCGACGTTGGTGCGGGAATGGCAGGCTGACAAGCTGCAAATCGCCGATAGCAGGGCAGCGAAAAGGAAATTTTTCATACTATTTTTTAATTGTGAGACATTCTTATCCCCGTTGGGGCACAGACAATAAAAATGACTAAAACTCAAACCAACAATTCTGCTCAAGGTAGTTTCAGTTCCCGAATTAAATAATCCACCTGCGCTTCATATACGGAGACTCCAGCCAGAACTATATACTCCTCATTCTTATTTGCAATAGAACCCGAATCGTCAAGGTAAAGTAAGTACATAAAAAAAGCAGCCGAGTGGTAAAAATTACCAGCGAACCGCCGAAGCAGCCCTCTCAACCGCAAGAACAAATATACATCGCCCTAACAGGGTTCTTCAAATTTTGGAGCAAAAAAACTACAAATACCGTTAAAATACCCTTTTCCTGACGATTAAGTTCCTGACTATGCGGGTGTATTATTCTTGCTTTACTTTCAAAAGCGCGACACTGCTATAACAGTCTTTGGAAGCAATAACGTTGGATCAATCTCATACGAAATTACCGTTGTCTTAAAACAACGGCTTCAACTGCTCATACAATTTTTCAGACCGTTCGAACTGATGCCGGTAAATGGCAAAATTCGTTTTGTCGGGAAAAAATTCTTTTATGTCTCGGCTTTCCGGTTTCGGCTGATGGCCCATGGCCTGCATGCCCAGCTTCACCGCGCCCCAGGCTGCGTTTTCAACCGTACCGGAAACACGGACCGGCAAATTGAACATATCGGCCAGCATCTGCATCCCGTGGTCATTCCGGGCAAATCCGCCGGTGGCTTCAATATGGCGAATAGGTTGTTTCCCGATCAACGGACTGCCGATCGCATACGCGCAACGGATCACCGCCTCCAGCGCGGCGCGGATCACGGCGTCACGCCCGTGATTGATGGTCAGGCCAAACAGCACTCCTTTGGCCGACGCATTCCAGATGGGTGCGCGTTCACCCAGAATATAAGGCAGAAATAACAGCCCTTCCCGTTCCGGTTTTCCGGCAGCGGCCTGCTGAAGCCATTCTCCCGGTTCCTCATGGCTCACGAAAAATTTCTCCTTCAGCCACTGCATCACCACGGCGCCGTTATTGCTTGCCCCGCCCACCAGGAACAGGTCGTCCTCGATATGATAGCAGAAACTGCGCATATTCGGGTCCGTTACCGGGTCGCGGGCAATGATCCGCACGGCACTGCTCGTTCCGATAGAAACGACTAATGAACCGTCGCCGGCAGACGAAGCGCCCCAGTTGGCCATCGCCCCGTCGCTGCCGCCAATAACAAAGGGCGTCGCATCAAGACCATCAAGCAAGCGTGGCGACCTGAAAACGGAACGAACCGGAACAATGGCGGAGAGCTTCCCCGGAACAATAGCCAGCGAAGTCAGTATCTCGCCATCCCAGCTCAGGGTATACCGGTTCATCAAACCCGTAGCAGCGGCCAGGGAACTGTCGACGACATAAACTCCGAACAGACGGGAAAAAATGTATTCCTTGATACCGATGAACCGGGAGGCCCGCCGGAAAATTTCCGGCTCCCGGTCACGCAGCCAGATCAGCTTGCAGTAGGGCGACATGGCATACACATGCACGCCGGTTTTTTTATAAAGCGCAAAAGCGCGATGTTCATGATGCAGTATCGTTGCGATTTCCGCCGCCCGGTTATCGGCCCAAAGCATCAGGTTCGTCAACGGGTCTCCCTGCTCATCCACGGCCATCAGGCTGTGCATGGCCGCACTGAAGCTGATCAGCGCGGGGGGCGTGTTGAAATGCCGAACTGTATTTTCCACAACCGACAGTACGGCTTCGAAAATCTCCCGCGGGTCCTGTTCGGCCCAGTCCGGCTGCGGATGCATCATGGGATAACCCAAAGCGCGCTCATACAGCACGGCGCCCTCTTGCGAAAAAGCGACTGCCTTGGTTGCCGTAGTGCCGATGTCTATTCCGAGGAAATATGCCATGGTGGTGGGACACCAAATATAAACACTTCAGCCTACTGAAATAAAATCAACGCACCGGTTCAAAAGCATCCTGTTAAGCGCGTACCGGCGGCGGCGACGGCTCGGGATCCGTGGTCGGTGGTATTGGCGACGGTTCAACGGGTGGCATCTCCGGTTTGGGCTTCGGATTGGGTTTATCAGGGCCCGGCTCCATAAAACGGGCGCTATGAAGAATCGTATGCATCGTATTAACTTTATACAGAAATCACTAACATACTTCATGCCACAGGTTAGGTGAACCGACTGTCAAAATATGCTACCATGGACCTGAAAAACAAGACGGCCTTAATTACGGGAGCCAGCCGGGGGATCGGGGAAGCCATCGCCGTCCGCCTGGCGAAAGCGGGCGCCCGCATTGTGATCGCAGCCAAATCGACTGCCGAAGATCCGCGCCTGGGCGGAACCATTTTTTCCGCCGCCCGGGCCGTGGAAGAAGCCGGGGGGCAGGCCCTGCCGGTACAATGCGATATCCGCGACGAAAACGCGATCATCGCCCTGATGGAAAAAACCCGTCAGGCCTTCGGTTCACTCGATATCCTGGTCAACAATGCCTCGGCCATCAACCTGGCCAATACGCCGCAACTGGAACCTAAAAGATTCGACCTGATGTTCGATATCAATGTCCGCGGCACTTTCCTGGTGACCAAATTCGCATATCCCTTACTGAAAGCCTCTTCCAATCCGCATATCCTGACCCTCTCCCCGCCCCTGAACCCTGACAGGCTATGGCTCCGTCAGCACCTTGCCTATACCATCAGCAAATACAATATGACCCTGATGGCCCTGGGATGGGCCGAAGAGTTCCGGGCGGAAGGCATCGCTTCCAATACCCTCTGGCCGGCGACCACCATCGCCACCGCGGCAGTCAGGAATTTATTGGGAGGTGAAGAACTGGTGAACCGGAGCCGCAAGCCGGAGATCATGGCCGAAGCGGCCCGCCTGCTGCTGGAGAAAGACGCAAAAACGCATACGGGTGACTGTTAC
>DASZRP010000362.1:0-10966 GCA_035548895.1 Puia sp.
TCATGAGGAAGTGGCTGACGTTTCGGCAGATTTTGGTGATAGCGCCGTATTGTAGCAGTTGATCATTCTTTGACAAAATCGTCTTGGCGAAAAACGTTCGGAATCGATTGCATTGGTCAGCGATAAGGCCTGAT
This sequence comes from Puia sp., assembly GCA_035548895.1. Taxonomy (GTDB): domain Bacteria; phylum Bacteroidota; class Bacteroidia; order Chitinophagales; family Chitinophagaceae; genus Puia. The sequence goes on from DASZRP010000362.1 coordinate 135, forward strand.
AGGCGGATTCATCACGACAAAGGGTGGCAACGAGTTCGGCAAAAATCCGGGGATCTTTGCTTTCGGTGATCAACCCGTTCTTCCCATGCCTGATGATATCAGGTATTCCTCCCACCCGCCTGGTTACGACAGGCATTCCATAGGTCATACTTTCCAAAAGGACAATGGGCAGCCCTTCATCGTAGTAGGTCGGAAATAGCAATATATCAGAGTCCGCGAATAGTTGATGTTTCTTTAGTCCGTCGACATGCCCGGTGAAAGTGATCCCCGGAATTTTATTCGTTTCGGCGTAGGCCCTGATCTTTGGAAGTTCATCGCCGTCGCCGGCAATCACGAGTTCGTACAGCGGCGACTGCCGGTTTAGCAATTGCAATGTGTCTATCGCGATATAGGCGCCTTTGGTTTTTTCCATTCTTGCCATGAACAGCAGACGAACCGGCCGATGAAGCGATTTTGGCTTGTGCTCGCCGGAGAATTCAAGGTAGCGGTTGTTGGCGCAATTGCATTCTATATAAACAGGCCCCGAATAACCCATTTCCCGGAGCTTATTTTTAAATACGGAGCCTAATACGATACTGATATCCGAATGCCCGAAAGTGTACTTGAAAAAAGATCGGTAAAAAGATCGCCGTTTGATCTTGTTTTCAAGATCATCAATCCACCCGTGCCAATATACCAGCACTTTTTTCCCGAATAACTTCGATATTGCTACCAGCAGTCCGTCCCGGAAAAAAGAATTTTTGATTAAGGAAGGATTGATATGAATGAGATCATATTTATAGACCTGGCCAACAAATCGGGCAAACATCAGCAGCGTATCGAGGAAATTTATGCGGTTTCGCAGCGACCCGTAGATATTAAAATAGGAGACATTTTCCGATTCGAGATCTGCGGTCCGGTAAAGCTCTGAAACTCCACCCGGGTAGCTACGGCCAGGGTAGGTAATCAATACCTTTTTGTTAAATAGCACGTGGGAGCTTTTTTCAGACATTGGCTGCGGTAAATGCAATAAACGGGCTTCCTTCTTTAAGATCATCTTGCTATAGATGCTGCCGGTTCTCCAGATACCAATCCACTGTTTTCTTCAATCCGGTATTGAAGTCATATTGCGGCGAGTAGCCTAAAGCCCTGACAGCTTTTTCGATGGAAGCAAGCGAATGCGGAATATCCCCTTTCCGGTTAGGCCCGTAAATGGGGTTGATCTTGTCAATTTTTGGATCCGTTTTCGCTAAGTGCATCTTCAGGATGCGAACCAGGTCGTTGAGTGTTGTTTGTTCTCCGTACGCTACATTATAGACCGTATTGATCGCATTAGGGTCGGTTGCAAACATGGCGAGTATATTTGCCTGAATAACATTGTCGACGAAGGTAAAGTCCCTCGAATGCATACCGTCTCCATTAATTGTCGGAGATTGATGGTCCAGCAGGCAGCTGATAAATTTCGGAATGACGGCTGCATAAGCTCCATTGGGGTCCTGCCGTGGTCCGAACACATTAAAGTACCGGAGACCGATCAATTCCATTTTATAAGTTTTGGAAAACACGTCGGCATACAGTTCGTTGACGTATTTGGTCACCGCATAAGGCGATAACGGTTTTCCTATTTTGTCTTCAATTTTCGGCAGACCTGGGCTGTCTCCGTAAGTTGAAGAGGAACCTGCATATACTAATCGCTTCACATTACCGGTGTGGGCAGTCATCAGCATGTTTACAAAGCCCGAAATATTGACCTCGTTTGTGGTAACCGGATCTTCAATTGATCTTGGTACCGAACCCAGGGCGGCCTGATGAAAAACATAGTCAATGCCGGCAACAGCGTCCGCACAGGCTGACCGATCGCGAATATCTCCTTCAATGAATTCGAAGCCCGGATGCGACCGGAAATCTTTTATATTCCGAAGGTATCCGGTACTGAGGTTATCCAGAACACGGACCTTTTTCGCGCCGTTTTTGAGCAGGTGCCCCACCAGGTTCGAACCGATAAAACCGGCGCCTCCGGTTACCAAAAAGGTATGTTGGCTGAGGTTTTCTGTGATGATCATCTTCCCGTTCATAATTATAATCGAGCGTCTATGTCCTGCAGATTAAGCATTCCTTTTACATCGTACACGACGGCATTGTCTCTTGTTAAAGCGCGAACATTAATGTCTTTAAATTCATCGTGCGCTACGGCCATAATAATGGCGTCAAATTTTTCGTCATGGCTCGGAAGTTCCCGGAACGTCCTGATACCATACTCATGTTCCACAATAGTGGGCTCCGCCCAGGGGTCCCAAACATCAATTTTTGCATGATAGCTGTGTAATTCCCTGATGATATCGATCACCCGGGTATTGCGTACATCGGGGCAGTTTTCCTTGAATGTAAAGCCCAGGACCAGGATTCTGGCATTCCTTATCGGAATTTCCTTTTTTACCATCAGCTTGATCGTTTCGCCGGCAACATATCCGCCCATGCTATCGTTGAGTCTTCGTCCCGCTAAGATAATTTCAGGATGATATCCTGCCTCCTGTGCTTTTTGAGCCAGGTAATAGGGATCGACTCCAATGCAATGACCGCCGACCAACCCGGGTTTGAATTTCAGGAAATTCCATTTGGTTCCGGCAGCTTCAAGAACGGCAGCTGTATCTATGCCTAACAGGGCGAATATTTTCGCCAGTTCATTAACGAACGCAATATTGATATCGCGCTGAGAATTTTCGATCACTTTTGCAGCTTCAGCTACTTTAATCGAAGGCGCCGGATGGGTGCCGGCGGTAATGACGGACCGGTAAAGCTCGTCTACTTTTTTAGCTACTTCAGGCGTTGAACCCGAAGTGATCTTTAAGATTTTGGAAACGGTATGCAGCTTGTCGCCTGGATTGATCCGCTCGGGGGAATATCCGCAGAAAAAATCCTTGTTGAAGACTAGCCCGCTGATCCGTTCCAATACCGGTGCACACTCTTCTTCGGTAACACCAGGGTAAACAGTCGACTCATAGACTACGATATCTCCTTTTTTCAGCACTTTCCCGACTGTCTCGCTCGCTTTCTGAAGCGGCGTCAGGTCAGGATGATTATACTTATCAGTCGGCGTCGGAACGGTAACGATGTAATAGTTGCAGGAAGCAATATCTTCCATCTTATTCGAGCAGTGCAGCCCGCGCTTTCCCTTCTCATTGGTACGCAGAGAGAGCACTTCCATTAAGGCTGCTTGCTCAATTTCCAGTGTCTGGTCATGCCCTTTTTTGAGCTCTTCTATCCTCGAATGGTTGATGTCGAACCCAACTACGGGATATTTTTTAGCAAATTCTACGGCTAACGGCAAACCCACATAGCCCAGGCCAATTACAGCAATGCGAATGTCGGAAGGTCGATCCATTTTTATTAAGATTGATTAATAAAGAACTAATGAATATGTTTCTATTCAGAGCTTCGCCACCTCGGTCACATAGTGGGCTGACCGGTTGCTTAATTTGGTTTGTCGTAGGATGATGGAGGTGTATATACCCTCGCCCAGTGAATGATCCTGGAATGGATCGCAGTACGCTTAAGATCAGTGGAGAAAATATACAATGCATTGCGGAGGCCTGCTCCGAATTGCTTCGATAAGCGTAGATTTACTATTAGATAATGCCATTCACAATTACGCGCCAAGATATAGTAAATTTCCCAGATTTGCAATCCGTCAGGCAATACGCTGCTTCCTGAAACTGAAAAGGTTATCAAACTCCTGCTTCTCAACCCGATAAACGAAAAGGGCGAAGGCGGCTAAAAATACGGTGGCCAGGGAATAGTTCAATGTGATGCTGTGCCAGGATTTAATGATGGTATGATGTATGCCATATATAATCGCCACAATGGCCATATAAGCCAGTAATTTTTTCCAGGCATAGGGCACCGGATAAGCCTTTTGCCCCATGAGGTAAGAGATGACCATCATGCTGCCATAGCAGAGAAAAGTTGCCCAGGCGCAGGCCATGTAGCTGAACCGTGGAATGAAGAGAAAATTGACAAGAATGGTAATGCCCGCGCCGATCAGCGTAATGTAGGCGCCTGCGGTTGTTCTTCTGGACAGCCGGTACCAGATCGACAGGTTATAGTAAATGCCTAAAAACATATTGGCGAATAACAGTATCGGCACCACTTTCAGACCCGTCCACATTTTTTTGTCGCTGATAAAATACTTCCAGATATCTAAATAGAGCACGACCAACAGGAACATCAGGCAGATCGTGATGACAAAGAATTTCATCACGCGCGCATACACTTTCTGTGCATTGTGCTCGGTAGAATGGCGAAAGAAAAAAGGCTCCGCCCCCATGCGGAAGGCCTGAACAAATAAGGTGATCAGAATAGACAGCTTGTAACAGGCGCTGTAAACGCCCACTTCGAAGGTTGCCGCATCTCCGCTCAGCGGCGACCATTTTCTAAGCATCACCCGGTCGAAGGTCTCATTGATCATGCCGGCAAAGCCGGCGACAGTCAGGGGAAGGGCATAGATGATCACTTCCCGCCACAGCACTTTATTGATCCTCAGTCTTACACTTGAAAATTCCTTCCAGAGCGCCAGCAGCTGAAAAAGCGATTGAGCAATATTGGCAATAAGCACATAGCCCACGCCGAAGTCTTTGTTGTATATAAAGACAAGCACGCTGTTCGGGTTTTTCCGGATCGTTGCCGGACATACGGACAGGAAAAAATAGATCACTAATATATTCACCAGGATGCCGGCAACCCGGATAAAAGCAAATTTTTTCGGACGGTTCTCATACCGCAATTTTGCGAAGGGGAGTGCGCTAAGAGCGTCGAGCCCAATAATAAATGCGCTGAGCGTGATGTATTCCGGATAGCCGTTTAGCCCGATAAACCGGGCAATGGATACATTAAAAAAAATGGTCAGCCCGATAATGGCGGAGGTGGTGATCAGCAGGGAAGTGCTGAGCGTATTATAAACGTCAGCCTCGAATTCCTTTTTTTGGATGAACCGGAAATAAGCGGTTTCAAAAGCAAAAAGGATCAGCGTGTTTAAAAAAGGGATTATCGCGTAAACCAGGCTCATTTTCCCGTACTCCGTCGTTCCCTCGAATTTGAGGGTGAGATAGGGGGTTAGCATATAGTAGAGGAACCTGGCAAAGATGGAGCTTGCTCCATACCAAACAGTCTGTGATGCTAATTTCTTTATACTGGCCAAACGGAGGATTTAGTTGACAAAAATAGCATAGGCGATTGATGAAATTAAGCCCTTTCCTTATTTTAACTGCTTTCTCTTTTCTGGTGAACCGGGGATTTTCACAGGAACTTCCCGCCACGGCAGACAGGGCCTTCGTCATAACCCGAATGGCCGATCTCTACCATATTCAGCCAAGGCCGGTTGACCGGACGTTTTCTTCCGATCTCTTTTCCCTCATGATCGATGCCATCGATGGCGATAAGATCTATTTTACCGCGGAAGATATTCGTCAGCTGGAAGACTGGCGGTACCGGCTGGATCAGGAACTGCTCAATAAAAGACAGGATTTCCTGAAACTCGTAATCGGCATTTTCAGTCAGCGGATCCGGCAAACCGAAATGCTGATCGATTCTTTTTCCCGGGTGCCGGTTCCCCCCAAATCATCCGAAGTTTACACCGTGGCGGAAGACAGCGTTTTTGCCGGCAATGCGGTGCTCCGCCGGACCAAGCTGCGGAAATTGTTTTGGCGCAATGCGCTTGAAACGATAGCCGATGCTTACGACGATATGGATTCCGCCTATCTCGCGAAAGCAAAACCAGCAGTGATTGAAGACAGCCTCGAGCGGGTAGCCAGAAAGAAAACCGCCCACATTTTTAAGCGGGATATACAGCATATCCTGCAAACGAATGGGGGTATTGAAGGGTTTGTCTGCAATGCCTGGTGCGAGTCTGTTGCTTCCTGTTACGATCCGCACACCGAGTTTTTTTCCGCTTCGAAAAAAGAAGAGTTCGAAGGCGAGCTGGGAGAAAAGCAAATGCAGTTCGGCTTCAGTCTGAGCGACGGGAAAGACGGGCCCGAGATCGCCCGGCTGAAGCCCGGAAGCCCGGCATATAAGAGCGGCCAGATTCACGAAGGAGACGCCATTTTAGCCATCCAATGGGAAGGATACCCGGAAGTCGATGTGTCCGACGCATCCCCGGAAGAGGTTAGTGCATTGCTTGCCGGCGATCACCCGAAGAACCTGACGCTTACCCTCAGAAAATCGGATGGCAGCGTGCGCAAAATAACGCTTCAGAAGGAAGAGTCCGTGCTTGACGACGACGCAGGGAAGGTCAGAAGTTTCATCTTAAAAGGAGATCATCGGATTGGCTTCGTTTCATTGCCGGCTTTCTACACAGACTGGGAAGCGAATGCTGATGAGAATAACGGCTGCGCCGACGACGTCGCCAAAGAGATCTTAAAGCTCAAACAGGAAAATATCGAGGGGCTGATCCTCGACCTTCGATATAATGGAGGAGGATCCATCACTGAAGCCATTGCGCTGACGGGGATCTTTATCGACGCCGGGCCGGTAGGCATGGCCAGGAATAAAGAGGGAAAGGTCTTTACCATGAAAGACGTGAACCGGGGCGCCGTATACGATGGTCCGCTGCTGCTGCTGGTGAACGGATTCAGCGCCTCTGCTTCCGAAATGGTGGCCGGCAGTCTGCAGGATTATCACCGGGCACTGATCGTAGGTTCTCCCACATTGGGAAAAGCGACCGCACAGGTGGTTGTTCCCTTAGATACGACGTTCAATGAAGACCAGGCGGATAAAACAAAAACTTACGACAACTATTTAAAAGTTACCGTCGAGCGGCTTTACCGGGTGACCGGCAACAGCGCGCAGGAGACAGGCGTGGTCCCGGACGTTCCGCTAAGAGACTATACCGATACCCGCGCCGAAAGAGAGCGGACGCTCCCTCATGCACTGCCCAATACCCGGATCCAACCCAATAAATATTATCGTCCTTATCCGCCATTACCCGTCGACAGTCTCCAGGCCTTTGCCAAACGGTTTTCGGATTCATCTGCTTACATTAGCGCTTATAATCATTATCTGGATCAATTGGTGGAAATGCAAAAGCCCGGCGATGAAACGCTTTCCCTCGATAAGGTCCGGGCTCAGCAGGACCTGATAAACCGGTTCCTGGCCAGCCGGGGGGAGTTCGCAAAGCGCCTGCCCCTGCCTTATGAAATTCAATGGACGGAATTTGAGAAAATCAGGATGAGAACCGATGAAGACCTCCGGAATACGAATCAGCTCCTTACAGACGTTTTAATAAAAGATCCCGGGCTGCTGCTTGGCTACCGGTTAGTTTGCAGCATGATCCGACCATAGAAACCATTACCTCAAAACCATAGGCATGCATCGAAACGGCTACCTTTTTCTCCTGATTTTTTTGTTTCCGTTCAAGTCCGTCTTCTCCCAGGCAATTGAAAATGCCGGAGATTATATGACCCAGGTATCGACTGCCAGAATGGAGATGGACCAAAAATATATGGCTTATCTCAGCGCTGCTGCGCATAGCCGCCGTGCCCGGAAGATTGAAAAGCTGCGGGATCAGACGCTTGAAAGCATCAGTAACGCAAAATCCAAAACCCTGGCACTTCCCAGATACCAGGGCGATAATTCCCTGCGACAGGCCAGCGTTGACTATATCCAGTTTTGTTACCGGATCTTCAATGAAGATTATTCCAAAATCGTCGACATGGAAGAGATCGCCGAGCAATCGGTGGATCAGATGCAGGCTTATTTGCTGCTGGAAGAAAAAACCGGAGAGAAGCTGGAAGAAGCGTCGGCAAATCTCGCCAAAGCGGAAAAGGACTTTGCTGCAAAATACAATGTGACCATTGTGGAGTCGAAAAATGAGTTGTACGATAAGATGGCATCGGCCGGCGAGATCAACCGGTATTGCGACAGGCTTTATATTCTCTTTTTTAAATGCAACTGGGAAGATGGCCAGTTATTCACCGCGCTGAATAGCCAGCGCATCAACGACGCGGAGCAGGCGCGCAATTCGCTGATCGCTTTTTCCGAAGAAGGGCTGAAGGCCCTGAGCGCCGACAGCCTGAAAAATTATAAAGGCAATTCAGGTTTGAAAAATGGCTGCCAGCAGGCCCTGGAATTTTATAACCGGATGGCTAAAAATGATATTCCAAAGCTGACCGACTTCTACCTGAAACAGGAGAACTTCCAAAAGATCAAAAAAACCATGGATGCCAAGGGAAACAACCGTACCCAGGCGGACGTGGACGAATACAACAAGGCCGTCCGGGATATGAATGCCAGCATCAACGGCTTCAACCAGCTCAATCAGAGCCTGAACAAACAACGGCAGGACGTGAACGAAAACTGGGAAACTGCCGAACGCACGTTCAAAGACGATCTGATGCCTTATTATAAGAAATAGGCCTTCCGACATATGGAATTGCATGCTTCTTCCCGCCGGGTGAAACCCGTGCGATGCCTCTTTTCCGGCTAGCGGAACTCATGATTTTTCTCCCAACCTAAAGGTCGGTTGATCAAACGCCAGGCCATTGCAGTGTGGTTGCAGCCTGCAACAGATAATTTTTGAGCAGGAGATTTTCGGATAAGGGAAGGAAGGGGTTTTCCTGTCCATTACTACCCTTTCTCTATACCATCTGGCCTTCCCGCCGTCTTGGGAGGGCCAGATGTCATAGCGAAGGAGGCCAGATGGTATAGAGAAAACAGCCTTTTGGTAGCCTGATGGTATCCCTTTGACCCGGTTCAGGTGCCCCCAAAAAGATTTTTTTATTGCAGCCTGCAATCACACTGCAATTACTTCCCCTTTTCCGACGCCATCTTTGCTTTTGCGGCTGAACCATCCGGAATTCTCCCGCTCCGGCCGGTTCATACTCGTTGCCAACCGCTTTAGATCAGCTAACGACCGACATCCAGGGGCTGGCATAGGATCAGTGCAACTGGGTGATAATCAGTTGATATTAAAATGATTTGCCGAACTGGATCGTTAATCATTCCCCATAATTCTTTCTCCGGGAAGCCTTGAGCTCGGATCGTTTTTGCTTGCTTATCCGGTTCTTTTCCTTCGAGGCAAAGCTGGGCCTGGTTGGCTTCCTGGGCTTTGGCTTGATCAGGGCCCGGGCAATCAGGTCTTCTATTTTTCGCACCGTGGCTTCCTTGTTCTCAAGCTGCGAACGGTGCTCCTGGCTTTTAACCATCAGCAGACCGTCGCTGTTGATTTTTGAAGCCAGCTTTTGAAACAGGAGCATTTTCTGGTCGCCGGTGAGCAGGGAAGAGTTTTGAATATCAAAATAGCCGATCACCATCGTCTCTACCTTGTTGACGTTTTGCCCTCCCTTTCCGCCGCTGCGCGCAGTCCGGAAGCTGATTTCACTGGAAACCGGTATCTTCATTTGGCGAAAATAGAGGGAAAATCGAAAAGGCAGAAATACGGGAATCCTATGCGCGCAGTCATACAACGGGTAGCCCATGCGGAGATAACCATAGATGGAACACAAAGGGCTGCAATTGCCCGGGGTTTGTTGATACTGATTGGTATAGAAGCGGCGGATAGCGGTGAAGCCGTGGATTGGCTTGCAAAGAAGATCGTTAACCTGAGGGTCTTTAACGACGAAGCCGGTGTCATGAATTTATCGGTGAAAGAAGCCGGCGGCGAACTGATGGTGGTCAGCCAGTTCACCCTTTTTGCCTCGACAAAGAAGGGGAACCGGCCTTCTTATATCCGGGCTGCCAAACCGGAGCAGGCCATACCCATCTACGAAGCTTTTGTCGAAGCGCTGCAATCGGAAATGGGCCGACCGGTGGGTACGGGCGTTTTCGGCGCAGACATGAAAGTAACCCTGCTGAACGACGGACCCGTAACCATACTGATCGATACCAATCAAAGAGAATAATGTATGTCCATGCGTCTTAAAATTTATGTGGCCAATGCTTTTGCCGGCAACCAGTTTGGCGGCAACCCGGCTGCGGTGGTGCCCCTGGAAACATGGCTCAGCGACGCGCAGATGCAGGAAATCGCGGCCCAGAATAATCTGGCCGAAACAGCTTTTATTGTTCCGCAAAAAGATGATTTTTTCATTCGCTGGTTCACGCCGGCGGTTGAAGTCGCCCTTTGCGGCCATGCCACGCTGGCTTCCGCACATATCTTTTTTTCCCAACTGGCTTTTGCAAAGGATACGATCCGGTTTCAGTCCAAAAGCGGGTTGCTGGAAGTCACAAAGAAGGACAACGGGCAGTTGACCCTGAATTTTCCCGCCGACCCGGTCGTTCAAACCGAAAGCCTGGACCTTATCGAAGCCGGATTGGGAGTAAAACCCCGGTTCGTTTATAAAACGGCATTCGATTTTATGGTGGTGCTGGATAATCAGAAGCAGATAGAATCGCTTTCCCCCGACTTTAATATACTCCGGAAATTGCCTTCCCGCGGTATCATTGCAACTGCAAAGGGTGACCAGTCCGATTTTGTTTCAAGGTGTTTTTTCCCTCAGTCGGGGATTGATGAAGACCCGGTTACCGGTTCAGCCCATACCGCCATGGTCCCTTACTGGGCAAAGCAATTGGGTCGAACGCGATTGTCGGCAATTCAGCTTTCTAAAAGAAAAGGGTACCTCGATTGTGAGCTGGCGGGCGACCGGGTGCTGATGAGCGGGAACGCATTTACTTATCTGGTTGGAGAAATATTTATCTGATAAAGAAAATTACTGTGGAAACAGCAGCACTGTCCATTCGTGAAGCGCAACACCTGATCGATGAATGGATCAAAACAACCGGCGTTCGCTATTTCAGCGAGCTCACCAATATGGCCATACTTACCGAAGAGGTCGGCGAAGTGGCCAGGCTGATGAGCCGTATTT
>DASZRP010000363.1:0-31618 GCA_035548895.1 Puia sp.
GCTTTCACCAGCGCCAGGGCTTCGAGATCCTGCTCACGCTGAGCCGCGGCTCCCAGGTGCAGAAAGAGATGTGCCAGGATGCCATCAACCGCTGGTGGTGGCCGGCCGTAATGATGTTCGGTCCCCCGGACGATGCCTCCCCACACAGCCAGAAGAGCATGCAGTGGAAAGTAAAACGGTTCACCAATGATGAGCTGCGGCAGAAGTTCATCGACGTTTGCGCCGAACAGGTCAAAACCCTGAACATGCAGTTGCCCGATCCTGAATTGAAATGGAATGAATCCCGCGGCCATTACGATTCCGGCCCCATCAACTGGGAAGAGTTTTGGGCTGTGGTTAACGGTAACGGACCCTGCAATAAGGAAAGGCTCGAAACCAGGAGAAAAGCGCATGAAGAAGGCGCCTGGGTGCGTGAAGCCGCCGCTGCCTACGCTGCCAAACACCATCATTCATCATAACCGCTATCTATGGAAAATAATCCGAATGCCGCGAACTGGCCCCTCTGGGAAGTGTTCATCCGTACCCGGCAGGGCCTCGACCACAAGCACGCGGGCAGCCTGCATGCCGCCGATGCGCGAATGGCCATCGAGAACGCACGCGACGTGTACACGCGACGCAACGAAGGCATCAGCATCTGGGTTGTCGAAAGCCGGCATATCCATGCTTCCAGCCCCGATGAGGCCGGTGATTTCTTCGAACCGGCAAACGACAAGGTATACCGCTATCCTACTTTCTATTCCCTGCCGGAAGAACTGAAAAACATCTAATGCTGCCGCTTTCCAGCTACATCATTCACTTAGCCGATAATGCGTTGATCCTCGGCCACCGCAACAGCGAGTGGACAGGCCATGGCCCTATTCTCGAACAGGATATCGCCATCTCCAATATCGCACTCGACCTAGTCGGCCAGTCGCGGAACTTCTATCAGCTGGCGGCAAAAAAAATAAATGAAGCTTCGCCGGAACGCGTAGCAATTACAGAAGACGGGCTTGCCTATCTCCGGAATGCCGGAGAGTTTAAAAATCTCGTAATAGTAGAACAGCCCAACGGCGATTGGGGAAAGACCCTGCTCCGCCAGTTTTATTTCAGCCATTTCCAATATCTCCAATACCAGGCGCTGTGCGGCAGCGAGGATACGGATCTTGCTGCTATCGCGGAAAAATCGATCCTCGAAACGCGCTATCATGTTAAATGGAGCAGCGAATGGATCTGCCGCCTCGGAGATGGAACAACTGAAAGTCATGGGCGAATGCTCAAAGCGATGGAAGCGCTGGAACCCTGGGTGCCGGAACTGTTTGTTGCCGCTGATTATGAAAAGGCGACCGCAGATAACAACCAGGGTGTCGATCCTGCTGCATTAAAAGAGGATTGGTTCAACGCGGTGAACCCGATCCTTAATACCGCTACACTGCCGGCCTGTGCCGAACAGCAAGCCCTCGGATCGGTATTGTCGGGAAAAGACGGATATCATTCCGAGCATCTGGATCATATTCTGAAAGACATGCAGTATCTGCAAAGAACCTATCCCGGATGCGAATGGTAATCTATGAACAGGGAAGAAATTATATCGATCCTTGAAGAAGTGAAAGATCCCGAGATCCCGGTGCTCTCGATCTCTGATCTCGGCATCCTGCGGAATGTGGAGCTGCTGGAGAATGAAGTGCGGGTAACCATTACACCCACTTATAGCGGTTGCCCGGCGATGGACATGATCAGGCAGGATATTATCAACACACTGAAGAAGAAAGGAATTGGGCCCGTAACGGTTCAACAGGTATTGTCACCGCCCTGGACGAGCGACTGGATCACAGCCGAGGGTAAGAAAAAACTGGAGGCCTATGGTATTGCGCCGCCTGCGCTTGCCCATACCTGTGAGGCGGCCGGACGGGATGAACCGGATCATTGCCCGCTTTGTCATTCCAAAAACATCGAGCTCATCAGCCGTTTTGGTTCAACCTCCTGCAAAGCTCTCTATCGCTGCAAGGACTGCCGCGAGCCGTTTGATTATTTTAAATGCCATTGAATAGATGACGGATGACAGTTGACAGATGACGGACTTTTATGTGTAAATTGGTACTGCTTTACTGTCAACCGTCATCTATCATCTGTCATCTAAAAAAATGGTAATCCGCGACAACGAAAATCAAATTGCCACCCTCCGGCTCAACCGGCCAGAGAAGCTCAATGCCTTCAACCGGGAGATGGCTGTTGCACTGCAACAGCATCTGAAGGACTGCGACGCGGATGAGTCTATCCGTTGTGTGGTGCTCACGGGAAACGGGCGGGCTTTTTCTGCAGGGCAGGACTTAGCCGAATTTCCTAATGGCGTGGTGCCTGCTTTCGAACAGGTGATCGATGAATATTATAATCCCCTGGTCCGCCTGCTGAAAAGTATCCGCAAGCCTGTGCTTTGCGCGGTAAACGGCATCGCAGCCGGCGCAGGCGCCAATATCGCCCTGGCCTGCGATATCGTCATCGCCGCGGCCTCCGCCTCTTTTGTGCAGGCTTTCTCGAAAATCGGGTTGATACCGGACAGTGGTGGCACTTATTTCCTGCCCCGGTTCATCGGTTTGCAAAAGGCTGCCGCTTTCATGATGCTTGGTGATAAGATCAGCGCAGCAGAAGCAGAGCGCCTCGGCATGATCTATCGAAGTGTTGAAGATGCTTTGTTTGAAGAAACGATCCGGTCGACGGCCACCACTTTATCCAAATTGCCGACAACCGCTTTGCTGCTCACCCGTCAGGCCCTGATGGCCTCTTATGCTCATAGCCTGGATCAGCAGCTTGAACTGGAAAAGAAATTACAGGGCCAGGCAGGAAATACCAATGATTTTAAAGAAGGCGTTACCGCTTTTCTGGAAAAAAGGGTTCCTGTGTTCAGGGGAAGATAGGAGACTTTCAGTCTATTAACGATGTATGTATGTCAGATAAAAGTTTCCACCCGTAAAAGAGATTTTGCCATATTGCGGTATGACCTGTTGCCCATTTTGAAGAAATGAATCAATTGAATTTGAACAAGTCGGGCAAAGGTCTCCTCCCAGGACGCATTTCTGGTCATTTTGAGGACTGACAAATTTAGACATTGCGACTGTTATATTTTGTGCGGGAATGTAGATCTGCCAATCATGATCGGGAAAGATATATTTTCCCTCTCCGGCTACAATATCATTCAGGAGAACAATCGTCGTGTCGTTGGATGACCCTTTTGATAAAATGTTACTGTCTGATATAATCAGCGCTGTGTCTAAAAGGGTAAGAAAATTGTCGTCTTTTTTGTATTCCCGAACCACCAGTGTATCAAGGTCAGATAATTTAAACCCAATAAAAGCTGGTGTAACAAATTGATTTCTGCAAGGAACAGTTCTTCCACAACCCGCTAATAAGATAATACCCATAAAAACCGCCTGAACAGGTCCTTTCATATAAGATTGAGATCAATAACCCTGTTTATTCAGGCCACCCGCAAAGTTCTCTAATGCTTTTATAACGGCGTTTGAGGCAGATATCCTGATACGCATTCAGAATAAAAATACAAGGTTCATTGTTAAGGCTATCTCAAAAATATCCGGATGGCTGGGGGAGACCCTATAATTCTTCAGATTTAAATATTTTCCCTTTCCAGGTCCGGTTAGTCACGCTGGCATTCTCAGTCTTGGTAATAAATAAAACTTTATAAGAAGAGTACTCTGTATTGTCTTGTAACGCTGCTTTGATCTTTGCAGCAATTTGTTTTCCTAACGCATTCATTTGATTTTCATCCGTAGGGATGTTTTGACCATTGGTAATGTCAATTTCCAACTCTGCAGTTTTCTTCCCGTTGGTTGTGGTTTGTTTCCCGTCAAGATGAATACTTTGATATGAGATAATTTTATTTAAATCAGCTTGCAAACTATCCGTGGATTTGCTGAATACAGGACTTTTAGGCATGGTTGTCGATATGGTACAGCTAATGGCAAGCATTGTTGTTAGTAGCGCTAAATTCAACGCCTGTACTCTTTTGGTAGGAAGCATTTCTATCTTTTAATTTGATAGAACCAATGTACGAATTGTACGGAAATTTCCATCAATGGCAGTCAAAACGCCAAGGGTCGCTGAATTTGGCACAAGACGTGACGGCCGAACCGTGCCGCCTCAAAAAAAGAAGGCTATTTGCTTACAGCGCTTCCTTCTTCTCCTTGGCTTTAGTCAGGGGCAGCACCGGAGCGATCTCGCCGCTCAGGGTCTTCTCCAGGGTAACGCATTCCTTCTGCAACTCAAGGATCTGGGCATGGTTCGCCACCATTTCCTTGCGTAGCTCCAGGATCTTAACCTGCTTTTTTTGAAGTTCCCTGCTTTTCAGGATATAGCCAACCAGTCCTGAACCGGCGACAATGGCGATCAGCGCGATCACGCTGATGGAGAATTCTACGTTAAGCATAAGGTTTAGTTATTAGGGTTTAATGGGTATTTTTTATTTGATGATTTCTTCAAT
Organism: Puia sp.; assembly: GCA_035548895.1. Lineage (GTDB taxonomy): Bacteria > Bacteroidota > Bacteroidia > Chitinophagales > Chitinophagaceae > Puia. Next base: position 4,472 of record DASZRP010000363.1, read on the forward strand.
ACGGGTCAGCTTGCCTTCCTGGTTCATGCCTTCCACAACGATCCGGAATTTGTTGGTGACATCGTTGTTGTAGAAGGTAAGCTTCACTTTGCGATGCGTCTTATCCAGATGCAGATCTGAGTTCCAGTAGAGGGTCGACCTGAAATCGGAAGCCGCATAGTCGGTGATCTTATCGCTATATTTAGGCGCATAGAACTCGCGCACCGGCGTATAGCCTGTCACCACGGCAAGCCCGGTCTTATTTTCCAGAATATCCGCCTGCTGCGCCGACTGCCGGCTGGATATGGCCAGCGTAGGCAATCCTTTCAGCGTCGTCTTAGCCACGAATTTGATGAACAGCACTTCGCGCATGCTCATATCTTTCAGGTCATCCATGGCCACCGGCGAACCGTCGATCGCGATATTCACGTTGGCACGACCCGCAGGCGCACCGTTCGGCGAATAGGCTGTAAGGCTGATATCGCTATGCTCTGCATTCTTTTCTTTTAAGGAAGCAGGAAACCGCAGATCGGCAAACATGGTGCTGAGATAGTGAGCCACCGTTTCCGAATTACCCCTGCGTCCATCCGAACCAGGAGTCAATATATAGCTCATCGCATCGGAAGGAATAGCGTAGTTGTTGGTCTCGATAATATTCCCGTTCATTTCCTTCTCCAGGATCACGTCGGGCACTTTCATCCAGGCATATCCGGGCTCCATTGCATGCGCGGGGGTCAGCGCAGGCAGCAGTCCCGAGTAAAGGTTGACCGAGGTTCCGCTATTGATCTTATCGACATGATTGAATTTATAGGCGATCTGTACCGAATCGTAAAAATAGAGCCCATGCTGGTTGAACTTGCCGTCGGCCGTCAGCGGCAGGTTCAGCACCTGTTTCTTACGGTCTTTCGCGATCAAGACCATGCCAATGGAATCGGATTCACTGAAGGCGCCGGCATTACCGCGGATCTGTCCTTTCAGGGAAAGGAAATCGACGTCGTGCAGATATTTGAGATTAGGCAGCTTGCCGGATACCACGGCTTCCCAGTTGAAACGGCGCCATCCATGAGTCATCAGCAAAAGATTCAGATGATCGGCGGATGACGGATCACTGTCCAGGAAATAAGCCGCATCGGAAACATTGCCTTTCAGGTCGCCGCTGAGGAGCAGATCGGAATAAATATTATATCCGCCGTCTGTACCCAGGCCCGCATCGGTCACGGAGACCGAAAGGTTGGTGCTCAGGCTGTCGGGTATTTCGATTGAGATCTCATTGCGGGATCTTTTATCAAGGCTCACCATATCCTTCTTCAGCTGGGCCGTACCCTGATATTTTTTGTTATTGATAAACACGACCCTTTCAGCGATGGGCGACATATCTCCGTCGAACACCGTAAGCTGCATAATGCCTGTCGGGAAGGCTGCCGTCGGAATGGCGATATCCCCATGCAGGTTATTCAGTGTAAAATTGGATTTGTATACCACCTGCTGAGCAATGGTACCCATTACCGTAAGGTGGTTCAGGGTCACCGCATCAACGGAGCGATCGATCGTGCATTTCAGTTCGTTGTTATTGTACGAGGCCAGGTGAAGCACAATACCGTTCGGTTTAACCTCCGGCAGCGGTGTGCTATATCTTTCACCCTTCTCGTCGGCCCACCGGGCTGTATAGGTTTCTCCGGAAACGGGCCTGATCTGAAAGGAACCGAGGCCCCGGAAGCTCGTGCGGAAAGAGTCCAGCACTTCATTGCGACTGTTCACCACCACGCCGCGAACGTTGACGGGCCTGCCATGCTGGTCTAAGGTTTCAAAAGCGAGGACGGAGCTGACGCCGTTTACGAGGTCACCCCCTTCGGCGAAGAAGCTGAGCTCCGGTTTGATCTTTTCCGGTTCAGCATTGAATTCGTTGGAGGGGATCAATACCGGGATATCCCGGTTATAAAGAAAATCGTCTTCGAAGTTGAGCATCCATTGCGTATAGGCCTTTACGTGAACCACGCCGTTGGGAACTTCGGCCGGAATAATAAAAGAGCTCTCGGCCGCGCCTTCGGAAACAGGAGCAATGCTGTGCAGCAGCAAATGACCGGCAGCATCGGTCCAGTCGAAATAAATGGTCTTACTGATGTTGGAAGGTTTTGAGCCTGAAAAGAGATAAGCCTTCATCCACACGGTTTCTCCCGGCAGGTAGGCATCCTTGTCGAAGTGAATATGTATTTTTTCCTGGGCGTACCGGCTGCTGTACTGGCTGATCGTCGAGTCGAGCGTCTGGGCACGGACCGCATGCATCAGAAAACAGCATGCGCAAAGCGTTAGGGTGCGGCGGTTCATATTCAACGGGTTTGGATTCTATGTGGTAATCAGTGGAAAGGCTCAATCCTAAAAAAGGGATCAGAAAACTGACCCCTTTTGTTTGCGATTATTTGCTATTTATCCATTGATTACGTTGCTGGCGTTCAGGTATTTCATGCTCGGATGATAGAAGAACAGGCAGCTGCCGTTCTTGATCGTCCTGATGATCTGCGGGGTAACGGCGTTCGGCATAGCGGCACAACCCAGGCTTCTTCCCATTTCTCCGTTATCCTTCAGATATTCCGGCGTGATATAATCTGAACCGTGTAATACGATATGTCTTTTAGCGGCGAGGTCATTATATCCTTTTTCAAGACCATTGATCTTCAGCGACAGTCCATTGCGGCCTACATAAGTCTTGCTGGTCAGGAAAAATCCCAGGCTGCTCTTGAACGATTCCGGACGGTTTGAAAAAGACGTGGCATATTCCACACCCGAGTTCATACCGTGGGAAACATAAGTGTTAAACAATAATTTTTTATGAGCTACATCGATCACATACATGCGCTTGCTGCGGGATGACTGGGTAAAGTCGCAGATGGTCAGGAGACCGGCCTTCTTGATCTTACCCTCTTTCATCAGGTTATGGTAACCACGCCAGGCGTATTCGAAAGCTGTTTGATCGAGACCCGATTTATCCAGCTTCATGGAATCGTACAGCGACAGGGCCTGCTTGATCACCATCCTTACTTCAAAGGCTTTTTTGGCTGCTGCAGAAACCGAATATTCCGATTTCGTTTCGCGCTCGGTTTTATTACCCAGCGCAGCGACAGTCGACGTAGTGGTGTAATTAATGTTTTTGATAGAATTGTCGGTAAGTACCGGGATGCGATAGTTTACCGCGATCGCAGACGTGCTTGTGGCAAGGTCTGTGCTCTTATGGTTACTGGTAATCAGTACCGGTGAGGTGATGACCAGCAGTGAGACGCTACTGGTGGATACGACTTTTGACAACGTTTTCATGACGACGGGTTTAATAGTTTTCAAACGGTACGAACGATAAACCGAAACGACAAAGCGTTACCGGTATGGTTTTCTTCGGAACCAAAAACGGAACAAAGTTTTCTACAGGATGAATTTTTCTCTGGATCGAAAAAACTGAAGTGAGTACTTAGCAGCAATAACGATAATCATCTTCCGCTTATTGCACCGGGATGGTGAGGTAGGATGGGTACGTTATCGAAACCAAAGATTGAAATTCTTTTTCTCAATTCATAATTTTTTCGATGAACCAATCGCTTCAATTTTGTTTCCGTGAGCAAAGAACTGTTCATGATAGTTCAAGCCGGATACCAAAGAATAAAATGAAAGCAATATATGCGGCTTACCCTTCGCTAAGCCATTCAATGCAAGTGATTTACAAAGTTTCGACGTATTGTTTGCCGGTTGGCAGGCCTTTCAGAAAAGCCCGTATTTATTCCGCTCGATGGAAAATTTTTCCAAAACCGGGAATGAAGCTGCAGTTGATCGTCAGTGATTACTCTTATCCGAAGTTGCATTCGGCGCCGCTGACTGATTAGTCCTGACCAGCGCCTCCAGTTTATCGTTCATTGCCCGCAGTTCGCGCAGGATAAGCCAGAAGGCTTCGTTAGGGTGCGGTTGTGTATAAGCGTTTGGTTCCTGGCTTGACCCCGTAACTGGCGGGAGATTTCCATTGTCGGGTGAACCGGAGCCCAGCGTCATGTCGAAAGCCTGGAGGGCCTGTTGCTGGAGATCCTGGTGAAGGAGGTCCTGCAGGCCGATCCTGAAATAATCGGCAAGACGGATCAGCTCGTCAATATTCGGTTCACTCTTCCCCGTTTCCCAGTTACCTACTGTATTGCCCTGCTTATTAAAAAGATTGGAGATATCCCGCTGGTTCAGTCCCCGCTGCTTTCTCAAAAATCGCAGATTAACGGCAAAATAGCTCATGATCGGATCTTATTAAAGTCAACAAAATTGAAATACTAATTCAAATTTAAATAGATTCAGCTAATTAAATTAGCCAAATATCGATTTAATGCATTTAAACGCCAGTTATGCCCATTTGAGCCGATCTTTTATAAATTCGGGAATAGCACGGAAAAATCAGTCCCGGAAATATTTTATCGCAACGGGATATATATATTATTATGTCTGCCGGCAATATGGATCAGCAACCAAAGATTTCATGGCATCCGCCATTCCCATATTGGCACTTAGTCCCGCTTTCGGAAATCCGGTTTGGGTCCTTTATTCGTTAGCTTTGCCGCACCATGCCCGGTAATATCTTACTCATCGACGACGAAGAGCAGCTTCGAAAACTCCTGAGCCGGATCATCGCGCTGGAAGGGTTCAATGTGGAACAGGCCGGCTCCCTAAAGGCGGCGCTCGGCGTGCTGAAGGAAAAAGAGATCGATGTAGTTCTTTGCGATGTGCGACTGCCCGATGGCAATGGCGTTGATTTTATTAAGGAAGTCCGGGCCAAATACCCGCTGCCCGAGATCATCCTGCTCACAGCTTATGGAAATATTGCCGATGGCGTGCAAGCCATAAAAAATGGCGCCTTCGATTATATTACCAAAGGAAACGACAACGACCGCATCATTCCACTGCTTTACCAGGCGCTCGACCGGGTAAATGCCCGGCGCAAGGCAGCCGTTCGCATCCGGCAGAAGGGCGGATACTGTTTCGACGATATCATCGGGAACAGTCCTCCGGTCAGGAAAGCCGTTGAGCTGGCCCGGAGAATTGCCTCAACAGACGTTAACGTGCTCCTGTTAGGGGAAACCGGCACGGGCAAAGAGATATTCGCCAATGCCATACACGGTGAAAGCAGGCGGGCGGGTAAACCTTTTGTCGCGATCAATTGCAGCGCCTTTACCAGGGAATTGCTGGAAGGGGAGCTCTTCGGACATAAACCCGGCGCTTTCACCGGGGCTACCCAGGAGAAGAAAGGGTTAATCGAACTGGCAGATGAAGGAACGCTTTTCTTAGACGAGATCGGCGAATTAAATATCGAATTGCAGTCCAAGCTGCTGCGCGTGATTGAAAACCGGGAGTTCATTAAACTGGGCGATACCAAAACTACCCGCGTCGACGTGCGCATTATCGCTGCCACCCACCGCGACCTGGTTGCGATGACGGAGACAGGCGCTTTCCGGGAAGACCTGTATTACCGGTTGAATGTATTCGCCATTTCCCTGCCGCCTTTGAGGGATTGCCTCGACGACCTGCCGGCGCTCTGCAATCATTTTCTTCAGCAGATTGCGGAAAAAGAAAAAAGACCGCCTTTACGCATCAGCGCTGAAGCCATCCGGCTGCTGAAGCAGTATCCCTGGAAAGGCAATATGCGGGAACTGCGGAACGTACTGGAAAGAGCGACCATCCTTGCGGATGCCGGAGAGATCCTGCCCGAACATCTTCCCTATGAGATCCAGAAACAGGATCGGAGCCGGATTAACCAGCTCACGCTGGCGAGCGTTGAAAAGAACCACATCGAAAAAGTACTGCAATACATGCAGGGCAATAAGACAAAGACGGCGGAAAGTCTTGGCATCGGCCTCACTACCCTCTATCGAAAAATGGAGGAATACCAGATTGGCAAATAGCCATCACGCCAATTCATTTTGAAAAAGGGCCCTTTCATTTTGAAAGGGTTTTTTGTTCCCAGTCATCGCCGTCAACATCAATCTTTTTGCTGAAACGCAACAGCGACAAGTCTTTCCACCAACTCCTCTACCTCAGGCTTTCCCGGGCACGGCCTTTGGCATCTCCTCGGAAACATCGTTCACCTAAAAATACTGATATGATGACCGCTTTGCTCTTTGTCGCCGGACTCCTTTGCTTCCGGATCTTTTTCAAATCGATCGACTTCTTCGAAAATGTTTAACCCAATCTAAAACCAGACACTATGTTCACCATATTGCTCATTGTTTCGGCGGTAGTGTTCATCTACCTCCTGTACGTGCTCCTCAAACCAGAAAAATTTTAACCTGAAAAATCAGCAACCATGAGTACTGAACTAACGGGTATCGTTGTCACGTTTCTGCTGACCATCCTCTTAGCCTATCCACTCGGGCGATATATCGCGCGCATGTATGCCGGAGAGAAGACGCTGCTGGATTTCCTTAATCCGGCAGAACGTTTTATTTACCGCATTTGCCGGATCGATCCAAACCAGCCGATGAACTGGAAGGAATTTCTGAAAGCCATGCTCACCATCAACCTGCTCTGGCTGGTGTATGCTTTTTTTATATTCCTCTATCAGTCACATCTGCCGCTCAACCCCGACGGCAACCCGGATATGACGCCGGACCTGAGTTTTAATACAGCCATCAGCTTCCTGGTGAATTGTAACCTGCAGGATTATTCCGGCGAAACCGGCGTAACCTATCTCACACAGCTCTTTGTGATCACTTTTCTGCAATTCGTCAGCGCCGCCACCGGCATCGCCTGCCTGGTGGGCTTCCTGAACGGCCTAAGGGCAAAGACAACCGATAACCTGGGCAACTTCTGGAGCATCTTTACGAAGACCATCACCAGGATCCTGTTGCCGCTCTGCGTGGTCATCGCGGTGCTGCTCGCCTTCAACGGCACGCCGGCCAGCTTCGCTGCAAAGGATAAGATCATCACGCTGCAGGGCGATACCGTTCAGGTATCGCGCGGGCCTGCTGCCGGGATGATCGCGATAAAACATCTTGGCACAAATGGCGGCGGCTGGTTCGGCGCCAATTCGGCTCATCCCCTGGAAAATCCGAACTACTTCACCAACATGCTGGAGATCATTGTGCAGGTGCTGATTCCTATGGGTATGATCTTCGCCATGGGCTTCTATATCAAAAGAAAAAAATTCGCCCGGACCATCTTCTGGGTAATGACCGTCGGGTTCCTCTGCCTGGCGATCCCGACCATCATCACGGAAATTCATGGTAACCCCGAAATCGCCCACATGGGCGTAGCACAGCCTACCGGCGCCATGGAGGGAAAGGAAGTGCGTTTTGGACCGGCAGCATCCGGATACTGGAGCATCCTGACAACCGTCATCTCCACCGGCTCAGTGAATGCCATGCACGATAGCTTCATGCCGATCTCCGGGCTGATGCAATTGCTCGGCATGCTCGTAAATGCCTTCTATGGCGGCTGCGGCGTAGGAATCCTGAACTATTTTATCTATATCATCATCGCCGTGTTCATCTCGGGTCTCATGGTAGGCCGGACGCCGGAATTTATGGGGCATAAAGTGGAAGCCCGCGAAGTCAAGATCGCCGCGCTGGTCACCCTGCTCTCCGCCTTTATTATTAAAGGAGGAACCGCTTTGGCTGCTTATTATTTCGTGTACCATGGCAATGCCGACTGGGCCGTGAAGCCGAATGCCTGGCTGAACAACCCCGGTTACCATGGCTTCTCGGAGATGCTGTATCAATACACTTCTTCCAATGCGAATAACGGCAGCGGATATGAAGGGTTGGCCGACAACAATCCCTTCTGGAACATCACGGCGGGATTTGCGATGATCCTTGGCCGTTATCTTCCCATCATCGGTCCCGTGGCCATTGTCGGACTGATGGCAAAAAAGAAGTACGTGCCTGAATCTGCCGGCACCCTGCGCGTCGATTCGCTCACTTTCGGCACCATGACTTTCGCCGTCATCATCATCATCACTGCCCTGTCTTATTTCCCGCCCCTGGTGCTGGGCCCGATCGCCGAATACCTGGGCATGCATTAGTGTTCACCCAAAAAAGAAAATCATCATGACCAATAAATCATCGAATAAACTGTTTGAAGGCCCGCTGATCAGCGAGGCGCTCAGGCAATCCTTTGTCAAGCTCAACCCCCGCATCATGCTGAGGAACCCGGTGATGTTCACCGTTGAGATCGGCACCGTCATCATGCTGGCTGTCTGTATCTGGATCTATGCCGGAGAAAAATCGCAGGGCGGCCTGGGATACAATCTGGCCATCTTCGTTATCCTCCTGTTCACCGTGCTCTTCGCCAATTTTGCAGAAGCCATTGCGGAAGCCCGGGGCAAGGCCCAGGCCAATAGCCTGAGGAAAACACGGGAAGAAACGCCGGCGAAATGGGTACAGCCGGTCGGCGATATCTTCACCGACGAAGTGAAGATCATTCCTTCCTCGCGCCTGAAGAAGGACGATGTGTTCCTCTGCGAAACAGGAGATATCATCCCGATGGATGGAGAGATCATCGAAGGCATTGCAACCATCGATGAGAGTGCGATCACCGGAGAATCAGCGCCCGTGATCCGTGAGGCCGGCGGAGATAAATCCTCCGTCACGGGAGGCACGAAAGTACTGAGCGACCGTATCAAAGTGCGCGTGACGACGGCTCCCGGCGAAAGCTTTCTTGATAAAATGATCGCCCTGGTGGAAGGCGCTTCGCGTCAAAAGACACCAAACGAAATTGCATTGACCATTTTACTGGCGAGTTTCACGCTGATCTTCCTGATCGTTTGTGTGACGCTGAAACCGTTTTCCGATTATGCCAATACCCCCATTACCATTGCCGCGCTGGTATCGCTATACGTCTGCCTGATCCCGACGACCATCGGCGGATTGCTCAGCTCTATCGGGATTGCGGGCATGGATCGCGCGCTGCGCGCCAACGTGATCACCAAGAGCGGCAAAGCGGTCGAAACCGCCGGCGATCTGGATACGCTGTTGCTCGACAAGACCGGCACCATCACCATCGGTAACCGGAAGGCCACCAATTTTTATCCCGCCAACGGCATAGACCCCAAATTCTTTACCGAAACCGCCGTTCTCTCCTCTTTAGCCGATGAAACGCCGGAAGGGAAATCGATCGTGGAGCTCGGAAAACTGAATCCGGCTTCCTTCAATCTCGATCATTCCACCTTCATTCCTTTTACTGCTGAGACACGCAGCAGCGGCGTAAACCTTTCCGACGGCGCCAAAGTGCGCAAGGGCGCTTTTGATGCCATACGCAACCAGGTGGTGAAGGCCGGTTACCCCTTCCCGAAAGAAACGGAAGAACGCGTGCGCATGATCTCTTCCAACGGAGGCACACCGCTCGTTGTAAGCCGCAACAGTCAGGCGCTGGGTGTTATTGAATTGCAGGATATCATTAAGCCCGGCATCCAGGAACGATTCGAAAGATTAAGAAGAATGGGCGTGAAGACCGTAATGGTTACCGGCGATAATCCGCTGACCGCAAAATTCATCGCTGAAAAAGCCGGCGTGGACGACTTCATCGCCGAGGCCAAACCGGAAGACAAGATGAACTATATTAGAAAAGAACAGCAGGGCGGCAAGCTCGTCGCCATGATGGGCGATGGTACCAATGACGCGCCTGCGCTGGCGCAGGCCGATGTGGGCGTCGCAATGAACAGCGGCACGCAGGCCGCCAAGGAAGCGGGTAATATGGTCGACCTCGACAACGACCCCACCAAGCTGATCGAGATCGTCGAGATCGGAAAGCAATTGCTGATGACGCGCGGCACACTGACCACTTTTTCCATTGCCAATGATGTCGCCAAATACTTTGCCATCGTGCCCGCGCTCTTCATCGTTTCCATTCCCAGTCTCCAGGCCTTAAACATCATGCACCTGAAAAGCGCGGAAAGCGCTATTCTCTCCGCCGTTATTTTCAATGCCATTATTATACCATTGCTGATCCCCCTGGCCCTCAAAGGCGTTGCCTACAGACCCATTGGCGCCAGCGCGCTGCTGCGGAGAAACCTGCTGATCTATGGGCTCGGCGGTATCATCGCACCTTTTATCGGCATCAAGCTTATCGACCTTTTGCTGGGCCTCTTCATGTAAATCATTCCACTTTCAAAATAACAGGATATGAAAAAATATTTATTCCCCTCGCTGATGCTGACGCTGGTATTTATCATCGTCTGCTCGCTGCTTTATCCTATATTCATCGCCTTTATAGCCCGGTTCAGCGCGGGTCATGGAAATGGCGAAACCCTGACCGTGAACGGCCGTGTGGTGGGCTATGCCAACGTCGGACAAAAATTCACGCAGGATAAATACTTCTGGGGCCGTCCTTCGGCCGCCGACTACAATGCAGCCGGTTCATCCGGTTCAAACAAAGGCCCGACAAACCCCGACTATCTGAAGCAGGTGCAGGACCGGATCGATACCTTCCTGGTTCATAATCCCGGTGTGAAAAAATCCGATATTCCTTCCGAGCTGGTCACTGCATCCGGCAGCGGGCTCGACCCCGATCTTTCACCGCGGGGTGCTTATGTGCAGGCGGCCCGTATCGCGCAGGTCAGAAATATCCCGGAACAAAAAATACAGTCTCTGATTGCCGGTCAGGTTCAAAAGCCCCTGCTCGGATTGCTTGGGCCTGAGAAAATAAACGTGTTAAAGCTCAATATTGCCCTCGACCAGTTGCATTAATCACAGAACAAATTCGGTTCATCATGGACTTCCAGACAGATAAGAAAGGCAGGTTAAAGATCTACATCGGCATGAGCGCCGGCGTAGGGAAAACCTACCGTATGCTTCAGGAAGCCCATACCTTGCTAAAGAATGGGATGAATGTGCGGATCGCTTATATAGAGACCCATGGACGCAAAGAAACGGCTGCTTTGCTGGAAGGCTTGCCGATTATTCCGAGAAGAAAGGTGTTTTACAAGGGCAAGGAGCTTGAAGAGCTGGATGTTCAGGCGGTTCTGTTGCTGCACCCGGATGTGGTGATCGTGGATGAACTAGCCCATACCAATATACCGGGAAGCAAAAACGACAAGCGCTGGCAGGATGTGCTGGATATTCTCGATGCCGGCATCGATGTGATCTCTGCGGTTAATATCCAGCATATCGAGAGCATTAATGAGGATGTGACGAAGATCACCGGGGTGGAGATCAAAGAAAGAATACCAGATAAAATACTGCAGATAGCTGATGAAGTGGTCAATATCGACCTCACGGCCGATGAGCTCATTACCCGGCTGAAGGAAGGAAAAATATACGATCACGCCAAAGTACAGCAGGCTTTAACCAACTTCTTCCAGGCGGAAAAGATACTGCAGTTGCGGGAGCTGGCGCTGAAAGAGGTTGCCGGACAGGTGGAGCGGAAAGTAGATTATGAGGTTACAGCCAGGCAAAACGCCTATCGCCACGAACGGTTCCTGGCCTGTATCTCTTCCAACCACGAAACGGCACAGCGGGTCATCAGAAAGACGGCAAGGCTGGCTTCGTATTATAACAGCTACTGGTATATTCTGTATGTGCAGACAAACCGGGAATCGGGCAATAAGATCCCGCTGGCGGCGCAACGGCATTTAATCAATAATTTTAAGAACGGAACGGAGCTGGGTGGCGAAGTGATCCAGTTGAAGCGCAACGACATCGCAAGGGCTATCATGGATATGGTGATCGAAAAAGGGATCACGACAGTTTGTATCGGCAAGCCGCATTTCAACCTGTTCCAGCTTATCCTGAAGACCAGCGTGTTCAATGAGCTGCTGAAAAAGCTTTCGCAGAACCGGGTCGATATTGTTATTCTATCCTGATGGCACTTAGCATAAAAAATAAGATCCGCCTGGGGACCCTGTTCCTTTTTCTCCTGCTGGTGCTATCCGGCGGCCTCAGCATTTACTACCTGATCAAATTAAAGAACGACACGGCGAATGTCATTAAGGACAACTACGAAACCTTGGAATACGGTCATGGTATGCAGATGCAGCTCGACAGCCTTTACCTGCATGCCGGCCCGGCAGACGGTCATCTATCCGTCTTCGATGCTTTCCTGAAGAAACAGGAGAACAACATTACAGAATCAGGCGAAGGAAAGGCAACCCGTTCCATCCGGCAGTCATTCGAAGCCCTGGAGCACGGAGACACGGCTATCGCCTCCTATACACGCATCCGAAACGGGATACAGCAGGTGCTCACCGTAAACATGAAAGCCATCGAGCGAAAGAATAAGGCCGCACGCAGCTCCGCGGAATCCATTTCTTCCATCCTGATCATGATCGTTGTGATCACCTTTATCGTGGGCCTCACTTTCACCTTCAATTTCCCGGGTATCGTTGTCGATCCCATTCAAAAGCTGATCGAAGCGGTTCGCGAAATCAGCAGTAAAAATTATAAATACCGGGTCCACCTGGACAGCCGCGACGAATTCGGACAGCTTGCCAATGCATTCAATGCCATGACAGAACGATTAGAGGAATTCGAGAACAGCAACCTCAACAAGCTGATCTTTGAAAAGCGCCGGGCCGAGGCCGTGATCAATAGCCTGAAAGATGCAAGCATCGGCATCGACAGCGGCCATACAATCCTCTTTGCCAATGAACAGGCCCTGCAATTGCTCGGTATCCGGGGAGAAGATGCTATTGGCAAACCGGTGAATGAACTGAGCACCAGGAATGATCTTTTCCGTTTCCTGATGAACGACGGCAGCAATAATCCATTCAAGATCGTCCTGGATGGGAAAGAGAATTACTATGTGAAAGAAACGATCGATGTGCCCCAGGCCGGAGGCAACAATAAAGTGATCCTGCTGAAGAACATCACTTCTTTCAAAGAGCTCGACGTAGCCAAAACAAATTTCATTGCCACCATCTCCCACGAACTGAAGACGCCACTGGCCTCTTCCGATTTTGCGCTGAAGCTGCTGGAAGATTCCCGCACCGGGGGGTTAACGAAAGAGCAGCAAGAACTGGCGCAACAGCTCCGGCACGACAACCAGCGGATGCTCAATATTCTTAGTGAGCTATTGAACCTGTCGCAGGTGGAAGCAGGAAAAATACAGCTCAACCTGCAAACGGTATCTCCGGAACAAATCGTAGCCAGTTCGCTCTCTGCCGTGAGCGGCAATGCCCGCGAGAAATCGGTTCAGACCGTATTAGAAATTGAAAAACACCTGCCGGGCGTCAGGGCCGACGCCGATAAGCTGAGCTGGGTGCTGAACAACTTCCTAACCAATGCCATCCGCTATTCGCCTGATGGCGGCACAGTAGTGGTATCGGCAAAAAAAAATAATGAAAGTGTTCGCTTTTCCGTCACGGATCACGGACCGGGCATCGATGCCGACTTCAGGGACCGGATCTTCGAACGATACTTCCAGATCCCCGGCAGGTCGGATAAGAAAGGATCGGGTATTGGCCTGGCGATCTGCAAGGAATTCATCGAAGCCATGGGCGGAAAAATCTGGGTAAAGAGCCAACCGGGCGAGGGCAGCGAATTTGGCTTCGATCTCCGGTCAGGCGACGATGGGACCCAGCTCTAAGTGGGGAATTCCAATTAAACGTTCTTTCACTTCGTTCAGGCTGATCCTGGGAATACCGATCTCCATCACACAAAACAACTGCATCTCGCGGCTGATCACCGTACAGCCGAACAACTTCAGGATAGTCATCACTTCATTGATCCGGGTATAATCGAACTGAATGCGGTAAGAAACTTCTATCTTCTTTTGAACCGAAGGCGTTACCTGCAATACAAAAGAAGCGGCTGTTTTATATGCATTGATAAGCCCCGGCACACCCAGAAGCGTTCCCCCGAAATATCGAACCACGACAATCAAAATATTGGTGAGCCCTTTACTGTCGATCTGCCCTAATATCGGACGACCTGCCGTGCCCGAAGGCTCGCCATCGTCGCTCACCCGGAAATCCGTGTTGTCGGTCCCCAAACGGTAAGCAAAGCAATGGTGGGTTGCTTTCGGATGTTCGCTCTTGACAGCCTGATAGATCGATTTAAAAACAGCCTTCGATTCCAGCGGATAAGCACAAGCGATGAACCGGCTGCCCCGGTCTTTATATTCTGCCATGCCCTGCTTTTCTATAGTGTTGTAAAAATCCATCTCTTGCAATCTGTTGGAGATTGCAAGTAAACTAAATTCCCCGCATCGTTGTTGAAATCTATGGACTAAATATTTCTTACCGCCTTTTTCCGTCAATTTGCCGCCATTCTCCCGGGTTCAAACCGGAACATTAGATAAATCTGCCGATTTCTCACTTTGAAGCGCCAAACGATTCTCTGCTTTGAGTTAATTTTACCGGCTCTAAAAGATCACCAGGCCCAGTTGCATGAAAGAAAAGAAACCAGCTTCATCCGAAAAGCTCAAACAGAAAGGCCCAGGCATATTCAGCCTGCTCAAACCTTATCGCAGCATCGTGTTACTGCTGATCTTCCTGGCCCTGCTCAGCAACGGGGTGAACCTTATTATTCCACGGATCATCGCCAGCGGGATCGACGCTTACCCCGCCCATTACGCGCTAAGAACTGTATTGATCGAATTCTTCTCCGCCGCGCTGATCGTTTTCGTGTTCACTTTTTTCCAAAGCATCGTACAGATCTATGCGTCAGAACGCGTGGCCCGCGACCTGCGTTCCAAACTATCCGCTAACTTATCTACCCGCGATTTCGCTTTTATCGAAGAAGCCAATCCGTCGAAGCTGCTGACCAACCTCACGTCGGATACCGATTCCATCAAGATGTTCGTTTCGCAGGCCATCGTGTCCATTGCATCTTCGCTGATCATCATCATCGGCGCCTGCATCATGCTGTTCTCGATCAACTGGCGGCTGGCGCTGGCCATTGTGGGCATCATCCCCATCATCGGCTTTACTTTCTATACCGTGCTTAAGAAAGTGCGCGCTATTTACCTGAACAGCCGGAAGATCATCGACAAGCTCAACAAGGTGATCAATGAGAGCATTCTCGGCGCCGCCCTGATCCGGGTAATCAATTCCCAGCAGCTCGAATACAATAAGTTCCTGGAGTCAAGCACTGAAGCAAAGAAGCTTGGCCTCAGCATACTCCGTCTTTTCGCCGGTCTCATTCCCGTGATCGTGTTCACCGCTAATATGGGCAGTCTTACCATTCTGGCGCTCGGCGGACATTTCGTGATCAGCGGCAGCATGACCCTCGGAAATTTCGCGGCCTTCAACAGCTATCTCTCGATGCTGATCTTTCCCATTCTCATCATCGGCTTCATGAGCAATGTGATCGCCCAGGCAACGGCAAGCTACCAGCGCATTCAGGCCGTACTGGATATTCCAGAAACTCCTGACACCGGGACCATTACGGAACCACTGAAAGGAAATATCGCTGTGGAGGCTGTATCGTTACTGCACGGACAACAAGAAGTGCTCAGGGAGATCAATTTTTCAGTGGAAGCCGGTAATGCACTCGCCGTGATCGGTCCCACGGCTGCAGGAAAAACGCAATTGCTTTATTTGCTTTCAGGGCTTACCAAACCCAGTACAGGCGCCATTCTTTATGACGATCAGAACCTTGTACGCTATAAGAAGGAAACTTTTTATAAGCATATCGGACTCGTGTTCCAGGACAGCATCCTGTTCAACATGAGCATCCGGGAAAATATCGCATTCAGCAAGCAGGTTACCGACGAACAATTGCGTAAAGCTATTGAGACGGCCGAGCTCGCCGCGTTCATCGATTCCCTGCCTGATAAAATGGATACCCTGGTCTCGGAACGTGGTACCAGTCTTTCCGGAGGACAAAAACAACGCATCATGCTGGCGCGCGCACTGGCGGTAAATCCGAAAGTGCTCCTGCTCGACGATTTCACTGCACGGGTAGATACCAGCACCGAACAGAAGATTCTGAAGAACCTCCGGGAGAATTATCCGGATATCACACTGATCTCCGTAACGCAAAAAATTTCTTCCATAGAACATTTCGATCAGGTGATACTGCTCATGGAAGGAGAGATCATAGCCTGCGGTACTCACGGGGAACTGATGAACACGAGTCCGGAATATGTCCAGATCTACAATTCACAACAGAGCACCAGCGATTATGAACTACAACCTCAATGATATCGCCGCGACGCAGGCTAAATCCACAACGCTGCGTTCGCTGCGCAAGCTGTTGGAATTGGTCAGGGAGGAAAGAAAGAATCTTTCCCTGGCCTTCGCGGCCATACTCACCAATTCCGGCCTTAATCTGCTTGGTCCTTTCCTGATCGGGTTCACCATTGACCATTACGTAGCACATAAAGATTATCACGGTGTTTTGTTTTTTTCGGGCATCCTGCTGGTCATGTATATGTTTGCCTTTCTCGCCAACTATATCCAGACCAATACCATGGGCGGTGTGGGCCAGCGCATGCTCTTCAAATTGCGTAATACCATTTTCAGCAGGCTGCAACTGCTGCCCGTCGATTTCTTTAACCAGAATAAGGCCGGTGATCTGATCTCGAGGGTGAGCAACGATACCGACAAAGTAAATCAGTTCTTTTCGCAGTCGCTCATGCAGTTCATCGGTTCCATTATGACGATGATCGGCGCCGGTATTTTCCTGCTTGCTATTAATTTCCGTTTAGGCCTGGCAGCTCTCGTACCCGGCATGTTTATTTATTTGTTTACCAGGCTGAGCTCGGCAAGAATAAAAAGAAAGAACGCAGCGAGCATGAAGAGCACGGGAGCCCTCAGTTCGGAAATACAGGAAGGGCTTGGCAATTTCAAAGTGATCATTGCTTTCAACCGCCGTGACTATTTCCGTCAGCGTTTCGAAGAGATCAATCGCGAGAATTATAAAAAAGCCGTGGATGCCGGTGTCGCGAACACTATACTCATTCCTGTTTATGGTTTCTTCTCCAGCATGGCACAACTCATCGTGCTTACGCTCGGTATTTTTATGATATCGCGGGGAGAATTTTCGATCGGATTGCTGGTGAGTTATCTGGCCTACGCAACAAACTTCTACAACCCGCTTCGCCAGCTTGCTGCGCTATGGGCTAACTTTCAGGCAGCTATGGCCGGATGGGACCGCATTTCCGTGATCATCAACCTGGATTCCAACCTACCGGTAATTAAACCGGTACAGGAATCCGCGTCGGAAGACCTGCTTGAATTCAAGCAGGTTCATTTTGGTTACCCCGGCGGAAAAGAAATTCTGCATCATGTCAACTTCCGGCTCGAACCGGGAAAGACCTATGCTTTTGTCGGTCCCACAGGTGGCGGGAAAACAACCACGGCTTCGCTCATTGCCAGGCTCTATGATCCGGTCTCCGGATCGGTACTATTGCATGGAAAAGATATTCGCGGCTACTCGCCGGAGGAAAGAACTGAAAGGATCGGTTTTATTCTGCAGGAACCCTTTCTGTTCACTGGAACCGTTCGTGAGAATATCATCTACGGCAATCCGCGATATAAGGATCTGTCTGACGAAGAACTTGAAAAAATAATTCATGAAGAGGGGCTGGAAAGACTGCTCGCTATTTTTGAGAACGGATTGGATACGGCAGTAAGCCCCGGCGGGGAAAGTATCAGCCTGGGTCAGAAACAATTGATCGCTTTTATGCGCGCCATCCTGCGGAATCCGGAACTGCTGATCCTGGATGAAGCAACTGCTAATATCGATACGCTGACCGAACAGATCCTGGAGGACATGCTTCGGCAGTTGCCCAGGCAAACCACTCGGGTCATCATTGCGCACCGGTTGAATACCATTCGTAATGCAGACGAGATCTTCTTTGTGAATGCAGGCCAGATCACCCGCGCCGGTTCATTCGAACATGCGGTGAAGATGCTGCTGGAAGAACGTAGCAGTAGTTGATTGGTTGACGGTGAACGGCGGACGGTATACGGACTTTCAGCGAATCAGGTTGATGGCAATTGAATAGCCTGATGCACAAAATGTCTGTCATCAGTCAACTGTCATCCGTTCACCGTCAACCCAACTCCCACTCTCATCGCCCTCAATCCCGCTACGCCCTGCAATTCTTCCAGTTCTAAATATTCCAGATCCTCATTCAATATTTTCTCCTGCTGAAGAAAGCGGACATAGCTCACATACTCGTCGGCTTCGCGCTGGTTGAAATAGACCATGGCGATCTTGCCGGGCTGTGTTAACCGCTGACTTGTGCCTTTGATCAGCACTTTGTCGATCCTCTTCTTGACGATCTGGTAGCGGATATTATAAGATCCCTCCACATCGAATCTTTTCTCATCGCGGCGAAAACGGATATCGATGGGATGGGCATGAATAAAAATGAGCTGCGTTGTCTCCACCGGCCTCGCTAACTGTGGCTGCAGCTCATGCGCCTGCTTCGCGATGGCCGCCATGGAACTCAGTTGCAGCAAACGCAGGTTCTTCAGATAGATCTCATTGAAAGGCTTATCCGGCGCGATCGACTGGCCGATATAGATATCGTACTCCACGCCGTCGGTCCGGAATTTCTCAAAATAAAAAGGATAAGCCTGCTGACCTTCATTCCTGATCTTATCAAGATGGTCATTCACCAGCGAGATCACAACGCTCATCGAAGACTCGAGCTGCCGGCGGTTCTCATACACAATGCCTGTGCGCTCGTTGATGGCGTCGAAATAATCCTGCATCAGCGGACTGTATTCCTGGTTACTCTCCACGAACTGCAAAAGAAAGGGTGTGATCTCTTCTTCTAAAAAATCGGTGACGCCGCTTTCCTGCTCCGGGCTTTCGGAACTGCTCAGGACCTTCATCCACTGACGACACTGAAATATCTTTTCATCCAGCAGCCCGAAACCCGATTGCTTTTTCAAAGTCTCCAACAAGGTCAGCAGCAGGTTGAACTGCGTAAGCAGGTCCTTGTGCAGCGCTTCGTTCCTTTCTACGGTCGAATTACGAATATCGATCGCACCGTATAACGGATGGACACGCTCGAAAATCACTTCACCGATCTCCGGAGGCTTTGACCGGGCTTTACTTTCCCGCAAATATTGCAGCGCCGCTTCATTGAATTTCCATTGAACCGAAGGCTGAACCGCCGTGAATTTCTCCTTGATGATCTTCTCCACGGAATGACTGAATTCGTCGATGCTGTGCTGCAATAGCTGAGCGAGCAGGGAGATCGCCGGATCCAGCCTCGACAGGAGAGCATCGTTGAGCGATCCTTTTTTGGTAGAATAGATCTCCAGCACACCGGCTAACGAATTATTAAAAAAGACCGGTTTCAGGGCATAGCTTTCAATACCGCTCACCCGAAGCATTTTCAGGTAAGGATTACCTTCCGAGGCCTTGGATTGAATATCGTTGAAGAGCAATGGCTGCGGATTCTTCAGGTAGTCGTCGGCCAGCGAGAGATAAGTCCTCTCTGCCACACCGAGGCCGTCGGCCGTGCGCATCAGCTTGCTGTTGACACAGGAAGTGTTGTTGAAGATGAGGCGGTCGTTCACCTTGATCACCGGCAACAGTCCAAAATCAATATCCGGTTTCCCGGCTAAGGTCTTGAGTGCACGGATCACTTCCCGGTGAAAATCCTTTCCATCAAAAGAAGTGTCGTTGAGCACCAGGTTTCGGATATTATTCAGCGCCACCGTAGCCGTCACTTCGGTAATATTGGTGATCCCAAATCCTTCGAAGCGGAACTGTTCCGGAGGAAGAAGAGTTTCTAACACTTCGAGAAAAGCGTCCGCGTCGGGATAATTGGCCCGCATGGTTGCAATATTCAATTCAGGCAAAGGCTTCGCCACACGAACTTCAATAAATCGCGTATCGAGCTCCAGCCTGAAGTAGCGCGGCAGACCGGATTGTTCATCCATCATCGAATAGACCATCTCATTGGGGAAGAGATCGTTGACCTGGAAACATTTCTCGAGGATGATAGCATAATTCCGCTTGCGCTGACCTTTCTTAATGTCTGCGGTAGCATGACTGATAGCGGCTTTGCGCAACTCGCCGGTCTTGAGGTCGGTTATCAGGTTCAAAAATCCATTCGTGGCATAAAATATCGTCGGGCTCCCGATGAAATTCAATCCCCAGTACTGTTCATTCTCATCGGCGATCATCGGAGAGAGTGTATTGTACACCAATTGCAGCTGACTTTCATATTTCGACACTTCCTCCAGCGGCAGCCCGTCGATCAGCTCAGGCGTTTTCTTCAGCTCCGTAATTACATAGCTGAAATACTTTTGCTTATGCCCGGTAGCTTCCAAGCATCTTCTTTCCAGGTAACGTACGAAAGGCCCGAAGCTCAACACCCGTTCCGGGCCGTCGTCTTTAATTATTTCTCCAGTTACTTTGATCAGTGCAGCCTGCATAATTAAAATCTAAATCCAAGAGTAAAATAGGGATACCAGCCTTCCGGTGAATATCCCATCACAAAGTTCAATACTAAAACCGAAGCCGGGGCGAAATAAATGCCGCCGCCGGTCCCACTGTGCCATTTATGCGAAACCTCGCCCTCTTGCCATACCCGACCCACATCCCAGAACCCCGTGATCCCAAACTGTCCGGCAACAATATAATTTGCAAAATCCGTCAGCTTGATGCGCAACTCGAGGTTATTGTAAGCGGCGTGCCGTCCTGCAAAACGAAACTGACGAAATCCCTGCAAATTACCCTGCCCGCCGATGAAAGCAGATTGGTAAAAGGTCGTCTTCCCGAAACTGAAACAGCCGCCGATACGATCTGCCAGGATGATCGTTGCACCCGGGTTCAGACTTTTATAAACACTTACGGAGGGAATTAGTTGTGCAAAGGAAGCTGCATATTGTCCTACCCCCTCATAGGCCTGGAAGCGCACATGAATATAGCTTCCCCAGCGCGGCGCAATAATATTACCCCTTCTGTCCTGGATATAATCTGCCCCGGCGCCGAGATGCAATTTGCTTTTGTCGACGGTATTGCTGTCGTATGAACCGATCTGATCAGGATTTTCAATAAAGCGATCTTTGTTGTCGTCTGCATCGAATTTATAATAATACAGGGACGGGCCCAGGCTCACCGACGCCCCATGGCCCCAGCGCCAGCGCAGGGCAGGATCTATCTGCCAGGCTTCAAAACGGGCCCGATAATATTTTTTATAGTCGCCGGTCTTCTCGTAGACTGTCTCGTTTCCTCGTCCAAAAAAGTTCTGCGTATTATCAGGCGCTCTTATAGCCGCCCTTGCCGTAATGTCTGTATGGCCGATCACATGCAGCCACTCTCCATGATAGTCGATCCGAAAGGCCTTGGTTGAGAAAGAGTGCGCGATCATCAGCTGCTGATGCTGCGCATAGGGAGACCGGCGAAATCCTTCCTGGCCTGTATAACGGAATCCTAATCCAAAAATAAACCCATCGTCTACATTGATCCCCGCCGTTACGAGCGGCATCCAGACATTATACAGATTCACCGCTTCGAAAGCGGTATTTGCGGTGTCATTGCCGATATGTCTTCTCAGGCGTGCGGTATCGCCGCGAAACACCGAACCGTTCTTCTTGTCGTAAAGGTTGATCTTTTTCTTCGACGAACCGACTTCGTATGACTTTCTGTCCTCACCTCCTATCACCCGCAGCTTCACCGGTGAGTTGCCTGTATTGAGGATAACGCTGTCTTTGCCATTGCCAAGATAAAGCCTGATCTCTTTGGTCAGCGCATGATCATAAACCTTGTCAATCAGTTCGTCCTTCACTTCTCCTTCCTTATTGATGCGTGACGCGCGCACCTGTAGATTCCCTTCCGCATCGGCATCCACGCGCACGAATTCATTTTTATTGCTGAACCGGATATCGGCTATTTTCTGGATGAACCGGTAATATTTATCCATTGCCGCTGGAATCTGTTCACGGCGCGATTTCAGTTTAGTCATCAGCGGGTCGCGGTCCATCCGGTAGATCGTCGCAGGCAGACGTCTTAATGCCGTATCCAATACCGAGTCAGTGATACTGCGCTGGAATTTTTCTGCTTCCTTCATCCAATCTGCATGCGAGAATTGCATTTCAGGATAGGCATTCACGAACCGTGTTTTGTAGAGAAGCCATTTGTAATGCGATAACTCCGCATCGAAATTCCGGAAGGTGGGCAATATAAAATCCTGCGACGCGAGCCAGGGCAATGGCCCCTGGGTTACATGGAATACCTGGTCCCGGTCTCGCGGTACTGCCAGGTATTTGATATCCTTTCCTTTTTCCTGGTCGAACCAGCGCCACTGGTCTTCATGCCGGTCCCAGTCACCCAGGTACATATCGAGCATGCGCGCCCGAAGCATTTCCTTTGCGCTCAGCTTATTCTCGTTGTCCTTGAGCAGGTTCTTCTTCATCTTCGGCGAGTTGTCCGATTTGCCGAGCGGCTCTCTTTCTTCCAGCAGCACGACGAGATGACCGAAATCGCGGTTGTAAACGCCCAGGGCCGTGTCGGGCGAAAGCACCCCGATGATGGGCGTGGCATGCGGCACTTTTACGGCTTCGGCAATAGGTGGCACCACCAGGGCCGAGAAAGGATGCTGTCCGCTGGTGATATCGTCGAGCACTTCTTTAGCAAAAGTTCCCTGCAGGGCTTCGGGCAGCAATTTCTCCGTCATTTTCTCCACGCTGCGGATCACCCATTCCTTCCCGGTCGGATCTTCCAACCGCAAGGATTTCGATTGCATGCCACCCCCAAGCTGAAGCGGCCTTAATCCGCCCTGGAATTCTGAAACGCGTATAACCGGAAGCGTTACCTCTGCAGCCCAGTCTTTCCGGTAATTCTCGCCAAAAATAAACCGGTGAAATTTGCCTACGCTATCATACGCCGGATGAACGCGAAGCGTGAGGCTGTCGGCCAGGATCGGTTCACCGGTAAATTTCTTTTCCGTTGTCTCTGTAAAAGGGCGGGTATAACTGAATAGGGGTTTGATCTCGCCGTTCTGGTAGGCTTTATACGTAAACGTTAGCTGGTTGCCCGGACGTAGATCCACGGTAACATAACCCTGAACGGCGTCAGCAAACAACGAATACTTTCCTTTTTTGGCTTCGGTATGCTTAGAACCGGCGCCGCTCACTACCTGCAGCTGATTGCTTTTGATGAACTGCAGTCCATGTTCATGGCCGGCAACATACACGATATTCGGAAAGCCGTTGAACACGCCACTGATCTTGCTGATCATTTCGGCATAGAGGGGATGATGTAGGTCTTCCGGATTTGTGAACGCCGTACGCAGCAGGGGATAGAGGGAACCCACGATCGGTAAAGGGATATAGAGATTGGGATGAGCCGCCGTTAGCGGAAACATGTGGTCCTGGAAAGTGAACACGCCACCGTGGGTACCATAGCTCTGGAAAGGATGATGGGAAGCCAGCAGGATGATCTTGTGCCGGTTCTTATACCGCAGCTCGTTGAGCGTGGCCAACACATCGTTTTTGGTCCTGCAATCGCAATCGGAATAGCCGTCTGTTTTCTCGAAAGGGAAAAGCCACCATTCGCTGTCGAAAGCGATCAGCGTCATGCTGTCGGTCAGTGGGATCTCGACCGGATCGGGACAGCCGCCAGAGGGGATCAGCCTGAGCAGGGAATCATTTTGCGATTCAAGAAAATTTCCCTGGGCGCGGATCTTGGCCAATCCCTTCGGGCCCATGCGGTCCCAGTCGTGGTTGCCCGGTAGAAAATAGACAGGCGCACCTAAGGCGCGCATGGGTTGATATTGTGAAATGAGAATGGCCCTTCCCAGTTCTTCGTCTTTCGTGCCGGGAAGTCCCATGCCGCGGGGGTAGACATTATCGCCAAGGTAAACGACCGTCGTTTTGCCGGGCAGCACATCGCTGGCAGCCTGCATCATGTTAAGCCGCTGGCGGTCGTTCAACTCGCCGGCATCGCCTATAAAGATGACGCGATAACGGATGCTGTCCTGTGCGTGAAGATTTACGGCAGACAGTCCGCCAAGCAACATAAAAAGAAAATACTTCATCAACCGCAATCCTTTATTTTGAACGACGGGTGAACCGGAGGATATTTCCTTCTGTAAGATCACCGCCCTCGTTGGATATATAAAGATTTCCCCGGGTGTCGAATGCAATGCCTTCCGGCTGATTGAATTCATTCTGGTTCAGGTGTACGGTGGTCTTTACTTTCCACTGCGCGTCTGTGATCACCAACATGCTATTGACAGCCGAAAGGATGAACCATTCACCAGTGACGGGATTTTTGGCTAACGCCGAGGGGCGGAAGCTGTCTTTCGCTTTACCGGTAATAGGTCTTTGAGCGCGCATGTCCAGCACAAAAGAACCAACCTGTTTCAGCGAATCGCCGGTTTGAAATATGTAACCCGGCACCCGGTCTTTTCCGCCGGCCTCGCAATGTTTACAGAGAACATACAACTGCCCCGTTTGTTCATCGGCAAATAAACCTTCATATTCTCCGGGCGGGAGGATCTCCTTCCATTCCCGGACCTGCTCAACTTCCTCGTAGTCTGCTTCCGATAACGGAAAAGCATACAGGTGACCGTTACTTTTCAGTACAAATACCTGGTCGCCCAGGATCGCAAGGTCTTCGTAGTCGCCTCGTTTGGCAAACTTGCTGTGATATTGCTTCTTCTCCATCCAGCGCAGGCGAAATAATTTCCCTTCTTCGTCCTGGATAGCATAGACCGTATCGGGATTACCACGATAAAAAGCGATGCCCGAAATCTCCAGCAGGCTCTCCGGCATGAAGAACTTCTCCGGTTTGTCAAGTGCATATTCTTTCAGGGGCTGCTGGTTCTGGGCACTGGAGCATCCCGATTGCAATACCGAAAGCAGAAACAGGAAGCACGCGGAGAGACCGGCCCGCAGACAGGAGACCGGTTCACCGTCCGAAATAAAAAATATCCTGGGCATAGACCCGAATTAGTGACTAAAGAAAAATACCGCTATCATAAAGGCAAACACGGAGGCCACGATGCCGAACATGAATACATTGTATGCAATACGCAGCATCCGGTATTTGCGACCCAGCACAATACCTTGCGCATAGAGGTCGCGGGTCAGGGTCCCATATAGAAAATCGCGATCGTTCATCATCTGCTGCATGCCTTCCCGGTAATCCTCATAGCTCATACGGTAGAAATTCCCGAAGAAAAGCAGGTTTACTTTTTTCTCTCGCAGGTCCTCCTGGGTAAACATGCCCGAAGGCAGGCTGGGCCGCGTGGCGAGGATGGAAAAGACCATGGTGATTACGCAAACAATCAGCAATAAAATGGTCGGGATCGTAAGGTATTGGTTGTCTTCCAGCCGGCGCAATAGCAGGCTGAGCAATACGGAAATGATGATGGAGGTGGTCGTGATCATGATATGCGACTTGTTGTCGGCCATATCGCTCAAACGCTGATGATTACCCGAACTGATTCGGAACATGGTCTCGATTCCCCTTTCCGGCCGGTCGGATTTCGGTTTCTTCTCTTTGACGGCCCTGGCTTCTATCGGTTCATCCGAATCCTGGAATACCGTCGGCGCTGCTGCCTGCTCTGCCGCTTCTTCCTCTTCCTCCTTATGCCTCAGCTTATTCAGGTTATCCTGTTTTCTCTTCTCCAGGTGCTCCTGGCCATAGGCGGTCTGATAGTGGTGATTCTCCAGCAGGCGGATGGCGCCTATGCGCCACTCATGCTTGGATATCTTTCTGCCTAAGCGCCACTCCATCTCTTTGCGCATGCGCTTGTTGAGCTCATCAAAATCGGATGTGCCTAAGTGATAGAGATCGGCGTCGCAAACGATCTGCTCCAGCAGGTTATGGGGCGACTGCGGGATCACTGTCGCCAGGATGCAGCCCTCAACCGATTGTATCACGGGTTCGGCCACCTGCCTTGAACGGAGAAAATCGGCCGCCTTAGCGGCGCCGCGCTTTTCGTGATCGGTGCCGTCCTGGATAAAATAGCCGGTGTCGTGGAACCAGGCCGCACAGGTGACAATAAACGCATCTTCCTCGCTCAGGCGATAGTGCCTGGCTAACTCCATTGCGTGCTTAACCACCTGCTGTGTATGATCGAGATTGTGATATATAAAACCCGATTTCTCGTGCAGGTGGAAGAAATGCGTCGTTTCCTGTTTCGCCTCCTCTAAAATTGATGCGTAGTTCATCCTGTTTGCCTGGTTTCTTACACAATTTACACCAACGGGCGATTTAAGCGCCGCATCCTTGCGGTAAAATCGTGCCTATACCATTAAATTAGCGGGCCAAATCAAATCCACCATGAAGCGATTGCCTTCCGTAGCCTCCCTCTTCCTGCTTTCCGCCGTACTCACGGTGATGACCGCCTGTAGTGGATCCGGCTCAGCAAAAGAAAAAACCGATTCGTTGGCCATCAAGGCCGGCCTTACCGCACCCGTGATTGATCCCCAGGATGCCATTTCGAAAATGCATGTCGAACCGGGCTTCGAAGTGAAGTTGGTAGCGGCTGAACCGCTGATCACGGCGCCCATCGCCCTGAACTTCGACGAGCGGGGGCGAATCTGGGTCTTGGATATGGACGATTATATGCCCGACACGGCGGGTACGGGCGAGAACCAACCCTCGGGCAAGATCGTTATCCTCAGCGACAGCAATCACGACGGCATCATGGACAGTCGCAAGGTCTTCTTAGATTCGCTGGTGCTTCCCCGTGCGCTTTGCCTGATCGAGGACGGCATCCTGGTGGCCGAGCCGCCCAGGCTCTGGTTCTATAAGATCCGTAACGACCGGCCCTTTGGGAAAACGCTGGTCGATTCCGAATATGCCACCGGCGGTAATGTAGAGCATCAGCCAAACGGGCTGTTCCGGGCGCTCGACAACTGGATCTATAATGCCAAATCGGCTAAGCGTTACCGCAAGCAGGGCGACCGCTGGCTTATTGAAAGAACGCATTTCCGGGGGCAGTGGGGTATCAGCCAGGACGAGCAGGGCCGTTTGTTTTATAATAATAATTCCGAAAACCTGCTGGGCGATTATTTCTCGCCGGGCCTTGGCGCTTCCAATGCCAATCAGCAGCGGGTTGCCGGATTCGACGAGAAGATCGTGCAGGATAACAGGGTGTATCCGGTAAGGCCAACGCCAGGGGTGAACCGTGGTTATATGGAAGGCGTGCTGGACGACAGCCTGCGGCTCGTCAACTTCACGGCAGCCTGCGGTCCCCTCATTTATAACGGCGGACTGTTTGGCGAAGACTATGCAGGCAATGCCTTCGTGGCCGAACCTTCGGCCAACCTGATCAAAAGGAATATTTTATCCA
>DASZRP010000364.1:0-15087 GCA_035548895.1 Puia sp.
CGCATCCATCCGCTTCTCCCGCCAGACCTGTCACCAATCTGCATCACAAGTTTGTTCGGGTAGCGGACGGTCCACAGAAGCTCGATTCCCTCAGCCTGGTTCCGGGTACTTTTCATATTGCCGATATTTCCGACAGCGCTTATTCGGTGGACTACGTTCATTCCACCCTCACCTGGAAAAGAAAGCCTAACCTCGACAGCGTTTATGTGCAATACCGCGTTTTTCCTTACCAGCTTAACAGCGTGGTGCAGCGGCTCAATTACGAGAAAGTGATGGACCGTTTCGTTATTCAGCCCACCGACTATGCGAAGGACAATAAGTACAGCGACAATTTTTTCAACTTCGGCAATATCAACTATAACGGAAGCTTTGGCCGCGCCATCAGCTTCGGGAACAGCCAGGACGCGGTGGTGACTTCCAACCTGAACCTGCAGATCAGCGGCTACCTGGCCGACAGCATCGAGATCGCGGCCGCCATCACCGATAACAATATTCCCATACAACCCGACGGCACCACGGCGCAGATCAGCGATTTCGACCAGATCTATCTGAAGTTCAGAAAAAAGAACTGGGCGCTGGCGATGGGCGATATCGATCTGCGGCAAACGGGAAATTACTTCCTGAATTTCTATAAACGGCTGCGCGGCGCTTCCTTTGAAACGACCTCGCAGATCAGTCCGACGATAACCAACAAGGCCCTGGTCAGCGGCGCCGTAGCCAAGGGCAAATTCACCCGGAACGTATTCCAGGGGCAGGAGGGGAACCAGGGGCCCTATCGCCTGCAGGGCGCGAACAATGAGCTCTATTTCATTGTGCTCGCCGGTACGGAAAAAGTGTATATCGACGGTCAGCTCCTGCAGCGGGGGGAGGACCAGGACTATACCATCAACTACAATACGGCCGAGCTAACGTTCACCCCCAAACGAATGATCACGAAGGACAGCAGGATACAGATCGAATTTGAATATTCGAACCAGTACTACCTGAACGCAAACCTTTATCTCTACGACGAGGCCGAGATCAACAAAAAGCTGCGCATCCGGTTGGCGGCTTTCAGCAACAGCGATGCGCGTAATTCTCCGATTACCCAAACGCTCGATGAGGGACGGAAACGTTTTTTAAATGCCCTGGGGGACAGCGTAAACAACGCGTTCTATCCTATCGCGCCGGTAGACACGCCAGGATCGGGGAAGATCCTTTACCGGAAGATCGATACGGTGTACTTAGCGGCCAACGGACTATACATGCACGATTCCATTTACGTATTCTCCACCGATTCGCGGTATACGCTCTATAATCTTTCCTTTGTGGATGTGGGTGTGGGCAAGGGCAATTATATTCCGGACCCGAACGGCGTGAACGGGAATGTATACAGCTGGATTGCTCCCAATGCCAAGGGGCCGCAGGGTCAATACGAAGCGGCGGAATTCCTGGTCACCCCGAAAACCCAGCAGGTGGTGACCCTCGGCGCCGATTATAAATTCGGTAAAGAGACGACACTGTCGGCCGATGTGGCGCGTAGCCGATTCGACGTGAATACCCTTTCGCCTTACGACAAGGGCAACGATATCGGCAATGCGGTCAAAACCACGCTGAACAATCTCCATCCGTTCAAAAGCTCGGAGCGGCAACTGAAACTGGCGACCTCGCTTTCCTACGAATATGTGGATGCGCGCTTTCAACCGATTGAAAGACTGAGGCCGGTGGAATTTCTGCGCGACTGGGGGCTGAATCTGCAGGAGCCTCCGGCCAACGAAACTTTTTACAATGCCGGCATGAAGCTGACCGATAAGAAGAACAACGATATCCATTATGAGCTGGCGGGTTATATACGGGGTTCTTCCTTTAAAGGGATCAGGAATCTGCTGGGCAACAGTTTCGACATTGGCGGCTGGCGTTTAACCGATCAGCTCAGCTGGACTGTTGACCGCGGAGATACGGCAAACGGGTATTTGCTGAGACCGAATATTGACCTGTCCAAGACCCTGAAGCGGCTGGGCAATTATCTGCTGGGCTTCAATTATTCCGTCGAGCACAACGAACAGCGGAACAGCCGGACCGATTCGGTTTCTTACGACAGTTATTCCTTCTCCACTTTCCAGGCTTATTTCAAATCGCCGGAGAAGAATCCGAACAAATGGGGCGCCACGTATTTCTACCGGGAAGATGCTTATCCTTACGGCAAGGAGCTGGTTCGCGCAGACCGGAGCCAGAATGTGAATGTCTACACCGACCTCACGAAGAACAAGCATGAGCAGGTGCGCCTCAACGCGACTTATCGCAACCTGCAGGTGATCAACCCGGCGGTCACTACCCAACAGGCAGACAACAGTCTCCTGACCCGTGTTGAATACGCCATGAACGAATGGAAAGGACTGATCATGGCCAATGCGCTCTACGAGGTCGGCTCCGGCCAGGAACAGAAAAGGGCTTACACTTATGTGGCGGTGCCGGCGGGAACGGGTCAATATACCTGGATCGACCTGAACAAAGACGGTATCCAGCAGTTGAATGAGTTCGTGATCGCGCAGTACCAGGATCAGGCAACTTTTGTGCGCATATTCACGCCCACCAACGATTTCGTCAAAGCCAACTACAGCACGTTCAACTACAGTGTGATGCTGAACCCGCGGATGCTGTTAGGCACAAAGGCCGTCGGGTTCAAAAAATTCCTGTCCAATATCTTTTTGCAGTCTTCGCTGCAGTTAAGCCAGAAAGAGCAGGCGCAGGGCTTTATCCAGATGAACCCTTTCAAAGCGCCGCTCGACGACACGTCCCTCATCACCCGTTCTTCGGTCTTCGTGAATACGCTTTCCTTCAACAAAATGAACGCGAAGTGGGGTTTTGACGTCAGCAATAACCAGAACAGCTCCAAGACCCTGCTCACCTACGGGTACCAGACCCAGTCGCTCCGCGAATGGAACCTGCGGACGCGGTGGAATATTTCACGGTCTTTCCTGCTGACCTCTGTGTTGAACAAGGGGAATAACTACCTCTTCACCAGCTCGCAAAATTTCGATAACAGCAATTACAATATCGATCAGTATTATGTTGAACCGGACCTGAGCTTTACGCGAAAATCGAATTTCCGGCTCACGCTGGGCTATCGCTATGCCGCTAAAATGAATGCATCTGTTTATGGCGGGGATACTTATTATTCCAGCTCGCTTAACACCGATGCGAAATACAATCTCGTGTCCAATACCTCGATTCAGGCGAAATTTACTTATAACGATATTCATTATACCGGCAACACGAATAGCACGGTGAGCTATACCATGCTCGACGGACTGCTGCCCGGCAAGAATTATCTCTGGAATATCGATTTGACGAAGAAACTGGGCAATAACCTGGAGCTGAGCGTTCAGTATGAAGGGCGGCAGCCCGGCGAGGGGCACGTGATCCATACGGGAAGAGCCTCTTTGAGGGCTATTCTTTAGATGACAGATGATAGATGACAGATGACAGATGACGGCTTCGCCCGCCGTAGCCTTGGCGGAGGCGGGTTGACGGTTGACCGTGAAATGCTGCAATACAATATATTGCACCTTCAAACAAATAGATATGTTTTCATTGGAAAGTAAAAATGCCGTGATCACTGGCGGCGGTAGCGGCATCGGCAGGGCGGTGGCTGAATTATTCGCTGCGCAGGGCGCTGAAGTGCATATCGTCGATCTGAATGAAGCCGGCGCCAGAGAGGTGGCCGCAGGCATTGGAGACAAGGGAGGCAAAGCCTTTGTACATGCGCTCGACGTGACCGATCAGGGAAAAGTGAAACTGGCTTTTGCCGGAATCGGCCGGATCGATATCCTGGTGAACAGCGCCGGCATTTCGCATATCGGTACGGTGGAAACGACAACGGAAGCCGATTTCGACAAAATATACCGGGTGAATGTGAAGGGCATTTACAATTGCCTTTACGCCGCCGTGCCAATAATGAAACAGGCAGGACGGGGCGTTATTCTGAACCTGACCTCGGTCGCCAATCATGTCGGGTTGGTGGACCGTTTCGCTTATTCGATGAGCAAGGGCGCCGTACATGCCATGACCCTTTCCGTTGCGAAGGACTATATCCAGCACGGCATTCGCTGCAATTCGATTTCACCCGGCAGGGTGCATACGCCATTTGTGGATGGGTTCCTTGCAAAAAATTATCCCGGCCGGGAAAAAGAAATGTTCGATAAGTTGTCGAAGACCCAGCCCATCGGCAGAATGGCAAAGCCAGCCGAGATTGCCCGGCTGGCTTTGTTCCTGTGCAGTGATGAATCCGCGTTTATCACCGGGACCGACTACCCGATCGACGGTGGTTTTATTACCTTGAATACTTAGGCAGCCGCGGGTTTTGCTTTCGGGCTAAGATACCATCCCAGCCAGATGCCTACCAGTCCCCAGCCCACAACCGCGTCGAGGAAATAGGCCCAGATATCTCCTTTATGATACCAGATATGCACGGCATAAGGCGCATTGATGAACACAATGAGGCCGATGAGTATGCAGGCGGTGAATATGGCGCCAAACTGCCTCGAAGTAAACCGCGAAAAGATCCAGCAGACAAAAATGACCATGATGATGTCCGTTAGTAATCCCCGGATGATGTTTTCAGTCATGTTTACATTCAGGGATTTGTGATACTGGATCATTACCCAGGGCTTTCCGGCCCTCGATTCCATTTGCTTTTCCATTTCCTCATGCGACGTGCCCGGCGCAGACCGGGGGAGCAGATAAGAGCCGTCGTCTGAGAACTGCGTGTTCAGATAGGCCAGGATGCTGTCCTGTTTCGGGGTGTATTCCTGGCTGCCGTGATGCAGGTTCAACAGGGCCCAGGAGAGGAAGCTCCATATGAAGACAATGATGCCTCCCACGATAGAACCGATGAGTGTTTTTTTCATTTGGCTTGTTTAAAATGAGGAAATAGGGGAAACAGGCAATTAAGTTAAGAAATATCCGGATGCCAACTATAACTTAGCGTATGGCTCAAACGGAAAAAGATTCACGGATGAAGATTGTTGTGCTCGATGGATTTACCCTGAACCCCGGCGACCTGGACTGGGGGCCGCTCAGCCGGTTCGGCGAATTTCAGCTTTACGACCGTACGCCGCCCGCGCTTACGCTTGAACGTTGCCTTAGGGCAGATATCGTGCTCACGAACAAGGCGCCGCTGAGCGGAGAGGTGCTCGAACGATTGCCGGACCTGAAATACATCGGCGTGCTGGCCACGGGATATAATATTATCGACATCGAAACTGCCAAACGCCGGAATATCATCGTTTCCAATGTGCCGGGTTATGGAACGAACTCGGTGGTTCAAATGACTTTTGCATTGCTGTTAGAGCTCTGCCTCCATGTGCAGCGGCACAGCGATGCCGTTCACTCCGGCCGGTGGACCCAATCGCCGGATTTCTGTTTTTGGGACTTTCCACTGATCGAATTGTCGGGCAAAACCATGGGCATTATCGGCTTCGGCGATATAGGCGAAAAGGTCGGCGATCTGGCCGCCGCTTTTGGCATGAAAGTGCTGGGCAGCAGAAGACATCACACGGACCAGTCGAACCGACGGGACTTTGCCTGGGCCTCAGTAGAGGAAATATTTGAACGTTCGGATGTGGTGAGCCTGCATTGCCCGCTGACGCCCGAAACAAAGGGTCTGGTGAACCAGAAAACATTGAGCAGTATGAAATCAACCGCTTTTCTCATCAATACCTCCCGCGGTCCCCTGATCGTGGAGGAAGATATTGCTGAAGCCCTGAACAAGGATCGTATCGCCGGCGCCGGTATTGATGTGTTGTCTGCCGAGCCACCTGGCGCCGACAACCCGCTGCTCAAAGCAAAAAACTGCATTATTACACCGCATATTGCCTGGGCGAGCCGGGAAGCCAGGACAAGGCTGATGAATACGGCGGCGGAAAACCTGCAGGCTTTCTTAAATGGTAACCCCGTACATGTTGTAAGCCGCTGATCATGCATCACATTCTTATCGCGCCAAACGCTTTTAAGGGGAGCCTCGATGCTTCCCGGGTTGCACAGGCTATACTGGAAGGACTTCAGCAGAGCGGGCTTGCTTTTACCGCCGATTGTTTTCCTGTAGGAGATGGCGGCAATGGCACCGGCGCCCTGATCGTAAAACATTTTGGCGGACGTCGCATCATGGTCAGCGTGCATGATCCGCTTGGCCGTCCGGTCGAAAGCAGCTTCGGCCTGATCGAAAACGGACGGACGGCGGTTATCGAAATGGCCGATGCTGCCGGTTTGCAGTTCCTGTGGCCGGCGGAACTGAATCCCCTGCGGGCAACCAGTTTTGGCTGCGGCGAAATGATCCGGCAGGCGCTCGATCTGGGGGTGAACCGGATCCTCGTCGGCATGGGCGGATCGGCCACGGTAGACGGCGGTACGGGGATATTGCGGGCACTGGGATGCCGGTTCCTGAATGCCACCGGCGAATTGTTAGACGATGGTCCGGAGCAGTTGAAGGCGCTGGATCATGTCGATCTATCGGGCATGGATAAGCGCCTTAGGGGTATCGAGTTGGTGGTGCTTTGCGATGTGAAGAATGTATTGCTGGGAAGCCAGGGAGCGGCAGCCGTTTTTGGTCCCCAGAAAGGAGCCGATGAGGAAGGCGTCCGGCAACTCGATGCCGCGCTCCGGCAATTTCAGCAGGTAACATTAAAGCAAAAAGGACTTGATATATCCACGCTGCCTTCGGGCGGCACAGCCGGCGGAGCCGCGGCAGGACTTCATGCCTGGTGCCAGGGTAGGTTGGTGAACGGGATCGATTATTTTCTCGACCTCACCGGGTTCGATCAGGCGCTGGCAAAAAGCAGCCTGGTGATAACCGGCGAGGGAAGTATCGATGAGCAGACGCTGGAAGGCAAAGCGCCTTTTGGCGTGGCGTCCCGGGCAAAAAGAAAAGGGCTACCGGTGATCGGGCTGGCAGGTAAAATACCGGCAGTTCCGGTTCCTGCCCTAGACAATTTTTTCGATGTGCTGACGGCTATTGGAGCAGGGCCGGAAAGCCTGCCTGATGCTATCCGGAATACGGAGGTCAGTCTCCGCCGCACGGCTAGGTCGATCGGCAGCATGCTTTCGGTTCCTCAGTAAATAATTTCAGCTCGTGCGGGAAGCTTTCGCGGATCGCCGGCGCTTCAGGTAGATGTAGTTGATCAGCAGCACCACGATCACGATGACCAGCCCGAAGAACTCCCGGGTTTCTTCCACCCAGGGTTTTTCCGCCTTCATCGTTTCGGCGATATTTTCTCCATGATGTTTCCGGATCCAGTCAATCACTCCGTTCTCGTCGAAGAGCTTGTATATGGCATAGATGCCGTACACGACGAACCCGATCCAGTAGGCGGCGACCGGGAAACGCTGACGGGTGGAAAGCCAGCATAATACGGCTGCATACAGATAGATCGGCATCCAGACATAAGGATCCGGATCATTGTACTGCAATGCAGCGAAAACAATAAAACAGAAGATGAAAAAATAGTTGAAGATTTTCATAATGCAAGATTGATCGAGCCTTTGAGGCGGTGAATTTACGGTATAAATGGGAGTCGATGGCCTGACGGCAGGTTCGTTTACGATTTAGCAATGAATTAAATTGTATTTTCATTTTATGAAGTTGAGAAGCAAGGATTGGTTTGGGCGCACGGGGAAAGACGGATTCATCTACCGTTCCTGGATGAAGAACCAGGGGATACCGGCCCATGAGTTTCGCGGCAAGCCGGTGATCGGCATTTGCAATACCTGGTCGGAGTTTACGCCCTGCAATGCACATTTCCGCGAACTCGCCGAGTCGGTAAAGCATGGCATTTATGAAGCCGGCGGCTTCCCGGTAGAATTCCCGGTGATGTCGCTGGGAGAGACCCTGATCAAGCCGACGGCCATGCTGTTCCGCAACCTGGTGAGCATGGACGTGGAAGAGTCGATACGCGCCAACCCGATGGATGGCGTGGTATTGCTTTGCGGATGCGATAAAACGACACCGGCGCTGATCATGGGCGCCTGCAGTGTGAACCTGCCGACGATGGTCGTGTCCGGCGGAGCGATGCTAACGGGCAAGTTCAGGGGAAAAGATATCGGCACAACGGATGTCTGGCGCTTTTCCGAAGCGCAAAGGGCCGGGAAGATGTCGCAGGAAGATTTCGAACTGGCGGAAGCGTGCATGTCGCGCTCGCGGGGACATTGCGCGGTAATGGGTACCGCATCTACCATGGCCTCGATGGTGGAAGCGCTCGGTTTATCGCTGCCCGAGAATGCGGCGATTCCTGCAGCGGATTCGCGACGGAAAGTGCTGGCCCACTTATCGGGCATGCGTATCGTTGAAATGGTGAAAGAAAACCTGCGACTATCGGACATCCTCACCCGAAAAGCATTTGAGAACGCCATCATGACCAATGCGGCCATCGGCGGTTCAACCAACTTCATTATTCATCTGCTGGCCATTGCGGGGCGGATCGGTGCAGAATTGGGCATGGCGGATTTTGATACGGGCAGCAAGGGGATTCCGTTATTAGCCAACCTCCAGCCATCGGGCCGGTATTTTATGGAAGATCTCTATTATGCCGGAGGCATTCCGGCCGTAATGAAAGAACTGAGCTCTTTTTTGCATGCTGACGCGCTGACCGTAAGCGGAAGGCCGGTTTCCGAACAATATCGGGACGCAGCCTGCTATAACCGGGACGTGATCGCTTCGATCGATAAGCCATTCAATGCTGCTGCAGGCATTACTGTGTTGAAGGGAAATCTTTGCGAAGACGGCGCCGTGATCAAACCTTCGGCTGCAACACCGAAGCTGATGCAGCATCGTGGCAAAGCTGTAGTGTTCGAAAATATTGACGATTACAAATCGCGCATCGACGATCCGGATCTGGAAGTGGATGAAAGCAGTGTGCTGGTATTGAAACGGGTGGGCCCCAGGGGCTATCCCGGCATGCCGGAAGTAGGGAATATGTCCATTCCGAAAAAGCTGCTGGAGCGCGGCGTTACCGATATGGTGCGCATTTCCGATGGCAGGATGAGCGGAACGGGTTTTGGCACGGTGGTGCTGCATGTGAGCCCGGAAGCATTTGTCGGCGGCACGCTTGCGATTGTTCGCGATGGAGATTTAATTTCTCTGGATGTCAGTCAGCGATCACTGCGGCTCGAAGTTCCGGACGAAGAAATAAAAAAAAGGAAGGCCGGTTTGCGGTTGGAAGGAGTCGCTTCACGCGGATATACCCGGCTTTACCAGGAGCATGTGGAACAGGCGAATCTTGGCGCTGATCTCGATTTCCTGAAAGGAGGCAGCGGGAGCGAAGTTTTAAAAGATTCTCATTAAACAGGTTTATGGAGAAGGCATTCAGTGGCCAGGCAGCGATTGTAACGGGGGCAGGACAGGGCATTGGTTTCGAGGTCGCGCGGCGATTGGCTGAGGCTGGCGCCGGCGTGATTATTAATGACCTCGACGAACAATTAGCCCTCGAAGCCGCTGCGCGCATTACTGCAGCGCATAATGCCCGCTGTTATACGGTTGCAGGGAACTCCGGCAGCCTTCAAATCATATCGGAACTGGTGAACCGGGCCGTTGCCGAGTTCGGCCGGCTCGACATCGTCATTGCCAATGCCGGCATAACATTGTTTGGCGATTTTCTCAGCTATCCGCCCGAATCATTCTTCCGGGTGCTGGAGGTTAACCTGGGCGGCAGTTTTTTTCTGGCGCAGGCCGCTGCGCGGCAGATGATCAAACAGGGGAACGGCGGATCGATATTGTTTACTTCATCGGTAACCGGTCACCAGGCACACAAAAATCTGGCGGCCTATGGAATGACGAAGGCTGCCCTCGAGATGCTGGCAAAGAATCTCGTTGTTGAGCTCTCTGAACACCGGATCAGGGTGAACACGGTAGCGCCCGGCGCTACCAAAACCGAGCGAACCCTGGAAGACCGGGACTATGAAAAGACATGGTCGACCATCACGCCGCTGGGCATGCCGGCGGATGTGACGGATATTGCTGAAGCGATCCTCTTCCTCGTTTCCGGAAAGGCAAAACATATTACCGGGCAGACCCTCATCGTGGACGGAGGCTGGACATCCGTCAGCCCCTCGCCTTATTAAAAAATTGCCGCGTTCACTTTTATTTCATCTCCGAATGCCTAAATTTGCGTGTCCCAAACTGAAAGCCAGTAATTTATATTTCTGATTCATTAAATACCTAAACATGAGCAGCCACGTACAGCGGGGTCCCCTCTCAAATGCTTTACTTACCGGCCTGGCCGGCGGATTGACATCAACTGTCCTTTGTCTTTTTTACAATATTTTCTACCGGCTGGCCAGCAATTATCCGTCTTCCGAGGTGATCAATGTTTCCAGTATCATTTTCGTGACTAACGTGATCTTCCTCGTGATCGGGCTCATCTATTATTTCATCAGCCAGTCTTCTCCCCGCGGCAATCTGATCTACCTCGTGTTGATGTTTCTGCTTATCGTGGTGTTGCTCTGGCTTGCGGCAGGCTCCAATGTGTCGCCTGATCCGAAGCTTGCCCACGGTTTCAGGGGCCTGATTATCGGCATCATCGTCATCATGGGCATTAACGCCCTGCTTATTCCTTATCTGGTGAATAAGCAATGGTTTGCCGAATTCTTTCTTTAGCCGCTTAAAACCTGAAGCGAAGTCCGCCCGTAATGGGCAGGGCGAAGATATTGTAGTCTGTCATGTCGCCTTTGTTATTGAAGTACTGACCGGTAAAGGAAAGGCCTATTCCGAAATGGCAGGAAAAGAAATAAGCTAATCCCATTTTAAATCCTGCGGTAAAGTCTCCTTTCAAATTGGGCTGGGTGGTCAGCGTGGTTCCCTCATTTTCAATCTTGCCATTCGTGGGTATCG
Source organism: Puia sp. (assembly GCA_035548895.1). Classification (GTDB taxonomy): domain Bacteria; phylum Bacteroidota; class Bacteroidia; order Chitinophagales; family Chitinophagaceae; genus Puia. Next base: position 10,862 of record DASZRP010000364.1, read on the forward strand.
AATAGCCTAAGGAGATCGAAACATTCGCCTGAAACCCGGTTTGTTTTTTTGCCAGCGTGAACTTCCCAAAGAGTTGTACCGGGATGATCGGTTTTCCGAGATAGACCTTGTTATAGGTGCCGGGAGTCGTTCCCGGATACAGGATATCGTCCTGGTAAGAAAGTACTATGTAAGAAGCTGAAACGCCTAACTGAAACCAGGAGCTCATGATTTTGGAGATAGCGAATTCCGCTGTGGGCTGGGCTCCGTTCGTTTGCGTATGTTGCGTGGGGTCGTCGAACCGTGGAATGGAGTTATAGGAATTGCCTCCGTCAATCGAAATCTCCCAGCCGCAATCGCATTCCGGTTTTTCTTCCGGTTCATCCTTTTTAAAGGTCGTGTCGTTAACAACATAGGCAATGGGTGAAACCGTGTCCGTTTGGTTTACAGAGTCGGCCACGAGGGGGATATTCAGTGTCAGCAGGCTATCGTGGCATACGAGGAATTGCTTCGGCACATTCAGGCTGCTGAGTTTCCAGGGAATAATATTCCGGTCTTTGATATAAAACAGGCTGTCTTTGTGCTTTGTGAGGCGATACAGGGTATCGTATTTTTTTTTCTTCTGATGGGAGGGTACCACCTGCCCTAAATAGGAATTCAAGGTGAGCCGGACCGGCCGTTTTACCGAGTCTTTTTGTTGTTGTTCCGGTACTTCAAGCCTGGGCGCCACGGTGACCACCTCACACTTTCCGCCTCCCGCAGCTTCGTTCGGATAGAAACCATTGCCGCAGGTATGGAGAATATAAAGGAAGCAGCCGGAGGCGTTTGTCAGCTTCCAGGCCGATGTGCCTTCGGGGGCTTCTCCCGCCGGGCTCAGGATAACATATTCGTAGTTGATCACGTCTTTATCCTTGTCGTAGAAGCCAAGATTTCCGACGGTACCAGGGCGGATATAAACCCAGCTCACGCTTTTCACTTTAAGATCCTTGTATCCGTTGGCAAATCCCGAGTTGCGCAGCAGGAGATCGAATGCTTTGAATTCGCGGGCGTACTTCTTTTGCTTCGCCGGATCGCGGATAGCCTGTATGAACGCTTCGGGGCTGTTTACGCCGTTGATGCGCTGCAGAAAGGGGAATTCAGGCCTCCGGCCCAGGGTATCTGTAAAAAGTTTGGGCTCATTCCCCTTGTAAAAAGTATATAGGCGTGAATGTTGAAGGCAGGGCTGCTGGGCATAAATACGCGTACAGCAAAAGACCAGGGCGAAGAACGCTGCGGCAATGGATTTCATCTACAAAGTTTACGGGTTGATCGCTTCAACAGGGGAGACGGATTCAGGTTATTAACGCAAAAAGAGGCGATTTCTTACACGCCGATCCGTAAAATGCAGAATTAGCCGGGATCCGGGTTCATTCCTGGCTAATATCCGTTACCGAGAGGCCGGGAAATAAAAAACCGGAAGTCCTGTCGGTACTTCCGGTCTCTCTATATAATTAGAACCTAAACCCTAGCTAAATAATCCACCTTTCTTCAGTTCACGAATGCTTTCACCAATTTTGAAACCATTGTGATAGATCTCGATCTTGTAGTTGCCCGTCTGGAAAGGCGTGTTTTGCTTCCAGGCGAACTGCACCGGTTTGGTCTTGCCGGCTTCGATGTCTACAGGCACTTTGGCGGTGAAGATCTTGTCGCCTTCGTCACGGCTGGCGAAAGTTCCGGAGCCGAGTGCAGGAACAGAGATGGGCTTACCGTCCGGTCCGGTGATGCAGACATAAACATCGGCTTGTCCGGTCTGAACAATACGGTTGTTTACGTCGAAGGAGATGATCAGCTTATCCACGCGCTTTGCGGTAGAAGTTACTTTTTCCTTTCCGTTCTTCTTATCATGCACCGGCGTGATCATGATATTGGAAGCGTTCAGGGTCGATGCGATATCTACTTTCTTTTCCAGGTCTTCCTTAGCGGAGGTCGTGGTCTGCAGATCGGAAGTCAGCTTTTCTTTGTCGGCCGTCAACTGGGTTTTGTCGGCTGTGAGCTGGGTGTTCTGAGCGGTGAGATCGGCAACCTGCTTTTCGAGATCGGAGATCTTGCCGTTCAGGTCGTTGATCAGCGTTTTCGCCTTGGCCAGTTCAGCCTGGGATGCGTTCTTCTTATTCAGGATAGACCGGATTTCTGCTTTTTTCTTAGCGATATCGGAGTTTGCATCGGTCAACTGAGACTGAAGCCGGTTGTTGGTTCCGGTCAGGGAATCCAAACGGACGAGAGCATCGTCGAAGTTCTTCTGCAGGGCGCCTTTTTCATCGGTTACCTTGGCGATCTGCGTCTGTTGACTCTGCTGGACCTGCTCCTGTTTGTTGTTGTTCCAAAGCAAATAGCCCCAGGTGCCGAGGAAGCCGGCTGCAAGCAGTCCGATAACCAGATTCTTAAAATCTTTTTTCGGAGGCTGACTTTGGGGAGTCGCGGATGGATAATTGGTTGTGCTCATGGTTTGTTCTTTTTATTTGATAATTTGTTTTTGCGGGAAACAAGGTTTAGTATCCGTTTCCAGTGTGGGATTTGTCTAAAACCGTGCCAAATTCAGGGTGTCTGGTTTAAACGCAGGTTTTCAAGGGGTTATGTGCACTATTTTTAACAGGATCTATAGTGTTCATAAATAACCTCAACGTTGGGGACGCTTGTTTTATTATTGAAATATCTTGCGCGTTCATCAATATTATTTGTCGTTTGTCTGCTGAACAGATTATTCGTGACTGGAAGAAAAAGATCTATAAGCCGGTTTACTGGCTGGAAGGAGAGGAGCCCTTTTTTATCAACCAGGTGATGGACTATGCGGAAGCCCACCTGCTGCCCGAGTCTGAAAAAGCGTTTAATCAAACGATATTTTACGGAAAGGATGCGGATTGGACCGCCGTGTTGAATGCCTGTCGCCGGTATCCGATGTTTGCGGAGAAGCAGGTGGTTTTGCTGAAGGAAGCCCAGCAGATGCGGGATATCGACAAGCTGGAAGCATATATCGAAAAGCCGCTGGCGTCTACGGTATTTGTCGTTTCCTATAAGGAAAAGAAAGTGGATGGCCGCAGCAAGCTGGCCAAGCTGCTGAAGGAAAAGGCCGAGCTTTTTACCACCAAGAAGATGTATGACAACCAACTGCCGGATTGGACCAGCGAGCTGGTGAAGTCAAAAGGATATACTATCACGCAAAAGGCATTGCTGCTGCTGGTGGATCACATCGGCAATGACCTGAGCCGGATAGACAATGAGATTGACAAGCTCCTGGTGAACCTTACAGGCAGGAATAATATCACCGAGGACGATATTGAAAGATATGTAGGGGTCAGCAAGGAGTACAATGTGTTCGAATTACAGGATGCGTTTGCGAAGAAGGACAAGGTAAAGGCCATACGTATCATCCAGTATTTCGAGAGTAATCCCAAGGCCGCGCCTATTCAGCTTATCCTGCCCAGTCTCTATAATTTCTTCAGCAAGGCATATATGGTCTTCGGGCAATCTGCTTCCGACGAGAAGAGCGTTGCTGCTGCCATCGGCGTGAATCCCTATTTTGTAAAGGACTATCTGGCGGCTGCCCGGAATTACAGCTATGCGGGTATCGAACAGGGGCTTCTGCTGCTGCATGCCTGCAATTTAAAGAGTGTCGGGGTAGGCAGCGCCGGGACGGAGGATGGCGCGTTGCTGAAAGAGCTGGCGGTGAAGATCATGTCAGCCTAAGGCGGCCAGGGCGTCCACTTTGTCTTTTGCCAATTGCCGTTTCAGCTCATCGAGACCCGGGAATTTCTCTTCGGCGCGCAGGTATTTTTTCATGTATACGCGCAGCTGTCTGCCGTACAGGTTGCCGTCGAAGTCGAAGATATTTACTTCGATGACCCGGGATGTACCGCCGATGGTGGGTCGTACACCGATGCTCATCATGCCTTTCAGACGTGGGCCCGTGGGCAACGCATTCTCTTTTGCCTCTTCAGGGACCACCGTTACTTCCACTGCGTATATGCCGTCGCCGGGGATGAGCTTTTCAGGGTCCTGTATCTGCAGGTTGGCAGTGGGATAGCCGAGGGTGCGGCCCAGCTTGTTGCCATCCACCACAAGGCCTGTAAAAAAGTAGTCGTAGCCCAGCAGCCTGTTGGCCGTGCCGAGGTCTGCCCTGATGATGGCTTCCCGTATCCGGGTGGAGCTGACGGATATTTCGTTCAGCAGGTGTACGGGGATCTCCTGCAACTGAAAACCTTCCCGGCGGC
>DASZRP010000365.1:0-24581 GCA_035548895.1 Puia sp.
TTCCGGCGATGAAATCGCATATAGATCGTTTAAGAGCAAATCGATTATATTTTTTTCAGGTTAATAGCAAAATTAAAATTCAGGTGCCGAATGGAAATGCTGTCGGGCACTTCTGTGGTACCGGGAAAAAGAGCGGCTTCCATCACCGGCTTGCGTTTCGAAGCCCTTTGCATTTTTAACAGCATCGAACAATTGGTATCCGTAACATAATAGTTAACTCCCTTGCTTTGCGGATATCCATAGTAGATTGAAGTGCTGTCGCGAAGGGTGAACCGGCCTGTTTGCTCCCTGTTGCGAAAGAGAATGAGCTCAAAGTCTTTTCTTAAGGTTTTAACGACAGCTTTTTTATTCAGGTCCGGGACGATCTGATATATTTTAAATCCATTATTCGGAAGGAACCCGAAGTCAAAAAAGCTAAATCCGGCTTCATTTGAAAAGGCAATCCTTATGCTGCTGTCGGGCATGGTCTTGATGAGCAGGAGCCCGCTGATATGCTTTCCGACAATGTCTACCGATGTCCGGTAGAGCGCTCTTTCAATATCAGGCCTGAACCGGAGCAGGCAGCTGTCCGGCAAATCGGTCTTTTCGAGATTTCGGTAATAGTTGTTGCAGGACAGCATGCCGATACAAAAACTAAGGAATAGCAAATAGCGCGTCGGGGATTTCAGCATTCAATTGCTTATTAAGGAATCGGATGTTGGTGTTGTCGCCGGACAATTCAACCATATCGATCGATGTGGCGGTGTAGTCTTTCCTGTCTATAAAAATATCGATCTTTTTATAGAGTTCCTGCAGGTTTTTTGCTGCCGGGATCAGTTCGATCATCCAGGCCTTCGGACTTTCAAATATATTAGCGTGAAAATCGGGATTGGATAATATGGTTCCCCCGACACAATCTACCAGGATTCGGTTCACCTGCGTAAAGAGCTTGTTCGAGCTGGCGGACACTTTATTTTCTTTTTGTCCGTCCTTTACATAGATCCTGCCATTGTTCAGGATCATCAAATAGGTAAATGGTTGTACATATTCCATTCTCACCCGGTTCTCTTTTTTAAACCAGAACTTTCCCGTCGATGTGATCTTATCTGAAAGCAGGCTCAGGTTCTTTTCCTGAACAAAATCGCTGGCAATGCTATTAGTCGATTTTGCCGCATTGGCAAAAGCCTGTTTAAAAGAGTCGGCATTTTTTGCAGGCGAGAACCCAGGCGGCTGAGCAAAACCGGCAAAACTGTTTAAGAGCAGGATAAAACAAAGACAAAGCTTACACATAGGGCTCCAAGTTAATCATTTTGTCCAGCCGCAGTATCCTGTACCCGCGTTGTTGTATTTCATCGATCAGCCCGGGTAAAAGATTTACGGTTGTTTCACAGGTATCGTGAACAAGCAGAATCGTTCCCGCCTTCACCCGGTCTAATATCCGTTTCTTCAAACGCATTTCGTTGTGAATAGCGGTGTCGTACGACCGCAGGTTCCAGCCGATGGAAATCATGCCGCTTCTTTCTATTGCTTTTTTCAGGCTTGGGTTGGTCACGCCATAAGGAGGCCTGAAAAACCTGGGGAAGAAGCCGGTTGCCTTTTCAATAAGCTGGTTTGTTTGCAGCAGTTCATCCTGCATTCTCCGCGGACTGAACAAATCGAAAAGGGGATGGTGGGAATAGCTGTGATTGCCGATGATATGACCTTCCTGTATCATCTGGTTCAGCAGTTCTTCCCTGCCCGGAATTTTCCGGCCAATGCAAAAGAAAGCAGCTGTCACCTGTTTTTCTTTCAGTATACCCAGTACGCGCGTAGTGAGCGATTCAGGTCCGTCGTCGAAGGTCAGGGCGATTTCTTTTTTATCGCGGTCGCCGGAACAATAGGATCTGAAAAAAAATCCCAGCCTGATAAAATAAGTTCCGCAGAATAATACAACGATATAAGCCATCAGGATCCAGGCATAAGCTGAAGGCGCAAACCCGTACCGGTGATCGAGCCAGACCCAGCCGCCAATGAAGACGGCAAAGAAGATATTTATATTCCGGTAGTTGAACATGCAGAGACGAGCATCAGGCTATAATGCCCTGTGAGATCATGGTTATGAATAAGAATATTTTTGGGTGAAAGCGCGCCTAAGGAAAACCATTCCGGTACGCTTTGTTCTTTGATCAACAGCGCGGCCAGCCAGCAGGCAAAACCTGTTGCCGTCGGATATTCTCCGCACAAGGATTTGAACGGGAAGGCTGGTTTTTTTTGAAAAAGTCCCCCGGCTAAAAGCTCATCAATTTGATCGTGCACATGGTCGCCGTTATGCCCCGGCAATACCAGGTCGATATCTTTCATCCCGATCCCTGATTCCTGCAGCACCTGTTGCACGGCATTTTCTATCTCCTGCAGGTTGGCGGGTTTATATAGGGTGCTCATCGATTTAATGCAGGCCATTTCATTTCCCTGCTGTTTCCCACTAAGCAGAAAGAAAGCGGCGCCTTCGCCGGCAATGGCGCCTTTGGATGGACTGCTGTTTTCACTGCGATAGATCCCGAACCGGCTCAGGATGGCATGACTGTCGGGGATGATCTCGTCGATGCCGCCCACGAGGATATTGTCGAGGCCTTCAGCGATCAGCAATGAAGCATCCAGCAAAGCATTCTCGAAAGAGAAACCCCGGTGCACGATCGTGTTGTTGTAAGCATGGCATTTCAGCAACAGGGCGATCTGTGCGCCAACCGTGTTGTGGGTGGATTGAATGAAAGCCGTCGGGGTCAGCAGCTCTTCTTTATTCTCGATCATTCTGCGCAGGAATACGTCCGTATCCTCTAAACATCCATAGGCTGTACCGGTGATAATCGCTTCGGGCATCGATACGGATACAGATTTCAGGCAGCTAAGGGCGGCGCTCACACCCATCTTCACGATATGGCTCATGCGCCGGATCATCTTGCTGTCGACGAACTGCGTATAATCCGGTTCAACCGCGTTCATACGATTCCCGTCGTGCGTTATCCGGCCTGCAAAGAATTTTTCCGGATGAAGGGAGTCCTGGGGTGAAATATTTCCGGTAGAACGGATATAGAGGTTCATAGTCAGGTTTAAGCTGCCGAAAAGATTAAGGAGGAACAATTTCCGCCGAAGCCAAAGGAATTGGACAGCACGTGCTGCACGCGTTGATTTTTCAGGAACCGGGTCTCCGGCGTAAACGGTAATTCTTTCATCGGCGTTTCAAAACGCAGGTTCGGATAGATCACACCATGCTTTATCGCCAATGCCGAAAAAACGGCTTCAATTGCTCCGCTGGCGCCCAGGGTATGTCCGGTGAATGATTTGGTAGAGCTCATTTTCGGATAGCCGGGATCGAACAGGAGTTTGATCGCCGTTCCTTCTGCAATATCGTTATTGCTGGTACCGGTGCCATGCAGGTTGATATAATCAATCTCAGCAGGAGCCAGGCCGCTCATCGACAAAGCCTGCTTCATCGCCAGGTAAGAGCCCGTGCCTTCGGGAGAAGAAGCGGTTTGATGATAAGCGTCGTTGGCATTGCTGTAACCGGACAGCCTGCAATAGGCCGGCTGTTTAAGATGCCGCATGGCTTTTTCCGAAGCCAGCAACAGGTAACCTGCGCCTTCGCCCAGGTTCAGGCCATGCCGGTTCTCGTCGAAGGGCTTGCAGAATTCTTTATCGAGGATCATCAGGGTATTAAAGCCATTGAGGGTAAAGCGGGTCAGCGCATCGGCGCCGCCGGCCAGTGCCAGATCTAACAATCCATGCCGGATCATTCTGGCGCCTGTAAACAAGGCGTTGGCGGAGGAAGAACAGGCCGTACTGATGGTGCTCACGAAATGGCGAATGCCGAGATGATCTGCTACGATTTCCGTGATGGCGCCGCATTCGTGATGCACCACATCGCGGAGTCTGCCGGACCGCGGATCTTTAATGAATTGCTCAAAGAAATCTTCTGTCTTATCCATGCCGCCGACGGTATTGGCAGAGATAAAGCCGATCCTGAGCCCGTGCTTTTCGGGTAAACCGGCGTCGACCAGTGCTTCTCTTGCAGCAATCCCGCTCAGTAAAGCGGTGCGGGGTGAGGTAGCCGAAAGCCCGCTTTCTGACGCTAATATTTTGTTGCTGAGATTGATTTCCGCGGCGGGCAATTTGCCCTGCTGGCGGGTTCCAAGCTGCGTTATATCGCCCATGCCGGCCCGGCCTTCGCCCAGGGATTGGAGGCATTCATCCGCATTCAACCCAATCGCTGAAATGACGCCCAGCCCCGCAACAAATACCGGGGTGCTCATGAGGCTGTCTTCGGAATGGAATGTTCCTGAATATATTCCGCCATCGTGCGGACAGAATAAAAGACCTTCGGCCCGTCTTCTGCATTCGAAAGGCGGATATTATAATCCTGTTGCAGCAAGACGATCAGTTCCAGCGCGTCGATGGAATCAAGCCCCAGGCCTTCTACAAACAGGGGTTGATCGTCCCCGATCTCTTCGGGCTTCTGGTCCTTCAGGTTCAGGCGCTCCACAATCTGCCGCTTCAACCGGGCCATTAATTGATCCATAGGTTGCATTATTTCAATTGGTTGATATTTGAAGCTGTAAACGGAATGGACAAACCGCTTTTTGTTTTTTCCACCAGCATCAGCCTGGCGGAATATTCTTCTTCCAGAAAATCAATCCATCCGCAGATACAGCATTGAATGAGCCCGCTATTCAGCAAGCCGTTTACATAATCAGCGATAAAATTACCATTGAAGTGCTTAAATACAAAAAATGCATTTTCTCCTTTGAACCGATGGCGTATGGATATTTCACCGATAACAATATTGGGCAGCGTATATACAAAAAGGGCAGGACTGGCTCCCGTCTTAATCGTTTTGGCATATTTCATATCCACATCCAGGCTGCTGTTGGCATTGCTCAGAATAAGCCCGGTTTCGTTTTCCCGGTACTTTTCCTCATGCCCTGAATTCTTCAGGAGGATATCGGTGGCCAGCAGGCCGAGCTTCGACAGCCCGTCCATTTTGTGAAACTTGGGATAAGCCAGTTCCAGATGTTTGTACAATTCATCCAGAAAGTCAGCGGCATTCATTCCGGGCGCTTCAAACAGCTTTACCCCATTTTTGAAGGCGGCTGCTTTGGCAATAAGGCAGGAAGCGGTGATGAAGAAAGGTTGTTGCAATGTTTTTGCCTGCTGTTTATTACTTTTTGCCTGCGAGGCTGTCGCGATATTCGATCATGTGGGCCAGCCTGTGCAGTCCGGTCTTGTGATTTTTTACGTATGGATTGTCAAGGTCCCATACATAACCCGCTAACACGGAGCAGATCTGGCTCTTGATCTCTTCATCCTGGTTGTCGGCAAAGAAGATCGTGTCCAGCGTGCCTTCGTACCAGGCCATCACATAAGAGCGGAAAGTGTCCACGCCCTGCATCATCGGTTTCATGTATTCCTTTTCCCAGTCTATTTCGCGGCCTTTCAGTTTGTCCACCACCAGCTTCCCGGCAATCTGGCTGGAAACGGTGGCCAGCGTAACGCCCGATGAAAAAACGGGATCCAGGAATTCGGTCACATTACCGGTAAGCACAAACCCTTCGCCCGAAAAGCGATCGGTGGTGCTGGACCAGGATTGCAGGGTCCTGGGCTCGAATTTGAATTCTACTCCCTTGAACCGTTCGGCGAGGTAGGGTTCATCGGCGATGAGTTTCCGCATCTGTTCTTCCATGGAACCGGTGTAAGGCTCGAAGAACTCCGGGTCGCCCACAAAGCCCAATGAAGTAATGCCGCTGGAAAAAGGAATGATCCAGATCCAGACGCCCGGCTTATGAACGACGATGGTGATCCGGTTCGGTTCATCGGACATCGATCGCCGGATATCGACCGTATGCACGAAAACAGCTTTTCGCGGAGGCAGGTTAGATGGTTTGTCGAGATTGAATAATCTCGGGATGACGCGCCCGTAGCCGCTGCCATCGATGATAAACCGGGCCTTGATCTTCGAAGTATTGCCATCCTTGTCGATCATCGTGGTGGTGGAGTTTGATCCGTCGAACTCAATTCCGGTTACTGTTGTTTCATAGTGGATCGGGACACCCATTTTTTCTACCGTATCGGCTAAGGTTTTGTCGAATTCGCTGCGCGGCACCTGCCAGGTCCATTGCCATCCTTTGGTGAACTGATCGGCAAAACGGTAGTCGCAGATTTTTCCGTTCTTGACGAATTTAGCGCCGCTCTTCTGCTGAAAATTCTTCTCTTTCACGGCATCTAAAAAGCCGGCTTCTTCAAGCGCTTCCATGCAGCGGGGCAGCAGGCTTTCGCCGATCACGAACCGGGGAAATTTCATCTTCTCCACGATCTGCACCTGGTAACCCGCTTTGTTGACAATAGATGCGGCAACCGTACCGGCCGGACCGGCGCCGATAACCAAAACATCGGTAGACTGAGTTGTCATTTTCTTTTTTTTATTGATTGGGTTTCGATTTCCTGCAGAACAGCAGCGTATGGCTGAGCCCGATATTGTCTATTCTTTTTACCACGTCAAATCCCGCTTTCCCGACACAGCGGATGAATATTTTCGAATTATACATCTGGCTGTTGCCATTGGCTAATGCTGTAAAGTAAACAGAAGTTTGCTGCAGGCAAAATGAAGCGGTTTCAAAACGCTGATCATCCCAGAAGGCTTCCAGGATGAGCACGTACTGATCGTCGCTGACCGCAGCATGGCAGCGCTTCAGAATGGACGTGATCTCTTCTTCGGAGAAACAGTCTAAGAACTGGCTCATCCAGATGGCATCGAATCCTTTCGGAAGCGCCGCCTGCTGGTCCAGCAGATTGACCGGATAAAAAGAAACCCGGTCTTCCAGGCCCGCTGCCTTGATCTTCTCTTTGGCAACGTTTAGCTGACCCGGCAAGTCGGCGATGGTGACATGAACCTTCGGGTCGTAGTTTGCACTCGCCATCGCCCATTTCCCGGTATTGCCGCCGATATCGAGGATCTTTTTGATGTTTCCGTTATATACCAGTGGAAGCGTTAGCGGAAAAGCGATATCAGAGAAAAAATGATCGAAGGCGAACCAGCTTTTCTGCACCTGTGCGGGAAGAGAGGAGAGTCCTTCGTAAATGGTATCCCAGTTGCCGAATTCTTTCAGCCCTTCCGGCTTTCCGTTTTCAATGCTTTTGTCTAACGTAAAAAGTCCCTTGTAGCAAACATCGTGAACGAAATCCATATTCACCCGGGTCAGGGGATCGTTGGAGACAAAAAAGCCGGTCTTTGTAATAAAATAGCGTTCATCCTGCACCGTTACCAGTCCGATGCCCAATCCGGATTCCAGCAGGATGCGTACACCGTAGTGTGGCAGTTTAACCTTGTCGCGGATCTCTTCGAGGGTCAATCCGCCCCGCGCATCCAGCAATGTTTTAAGAATGCCGGCATTGCGTATTACCCGGGCCACCTGGAATATCACGGGACCAAAGGCGATCCACTGAGCGAGACCTTTCGATTCTAAAGCCGTCTTGTTGTCTTTGCTGTAAAAGTTCATGGGTTATGTTCGTTTCCGCCGGCGTTAAAGATATTTCATCCGGGGTTAATCAATTGAAATTCTCCAGTACAAGGGCCGCATTGCATCCGCCGAAGCCTGAAGCTGTTTTCAGGCACTTCCTGATCGATGCCTGTTCCAGGGTTTGTATTACGTTGACTGGCTTTTCGGTGCCTGGTGCTGAAAAACCCGGCGTGGGAAATAATAATTGTTCTTTTAAAGAGTGGATTGAAACGATCGATTCGATGAGGCCCGCAGCGCCCAGGGTATGTCCGTAAAAACCCTTGAGGCTGTTCACCGGCACGGAGCCTAACCCCGACAGATGCAGGGCCTTTGCCTCCATATCGTCGTTATACCGCGTGGCCGTTCCATGGGCGGAGACAAAGTCAATATCGCCTGGATTAACTTCGGCCTGTCTCATCGCGCTGCCGATGGCCAGTGCCAGTTCCTCTCCGGTTCTGGAGGGCCCGGATATATGATTTGCATCATTGCTTACGGCGCCGCCGGTCAGCCTGATGGCTCCCTTTTTTTCTTTTGATGAAAGGATCACAGTAGCGGCCGCTTCGCCAAGCGTGATGCCGTCTCTCGTTTTGTCAAAAGGCCTGCAGGGGTTAAGGCTGATGGCCTGAAAGGACTGGAAGCCGCTGAGAATAAAATCAGTGATGAGGTCGGCGCCCGCGACAATAATATCGTCGTACAGACCTGCCTGTATCAGTCGCATGCCGGTGATCATGGCGAGCAGGCCGGAAATGCAGGCATGCGAGACCACGATGGGTTCCTGTTTAATGCCCAGCTTTTCTGCCACCCGCTCCGCGCTGCCGGGAAGGCCGATCTCTTCCTCCGTTGGGGTAGTGGAAACATTTTCTGTGAGGCTGATATTTCCCTTGGTAGAAGAAATGATCAGGCCTGTGCGCGGACTGTTCAGATCCGGGCTATAAATTTTCAATGCATCCTGCGCAGAATAAAAAAGGATCTGCTCGAACCGGGAAAGCCCCGGGTAAGGGACCACGTCATCCGGTTCGAACAAAGAGGCATAAAATGGCGCCGCCGGAGACGGCTCATGAAGTTTGATTCCTGTTCTTCCCGACTTCAGCGCAGCGATATTGCTTCGGGTATCCTTCCCGATCGGCGAAAAAATATTGTCGGCCACTACGTACACAGCGCGCATCATCTGGGTTTTGGCGGAAAGTGTTTGTTTTTCCAGGATTCGAAAAAAGGCGGATTGATCAACTGCAGCGTAGACTCTTTGCTGTCCAGGAAGACCTGCACGGATGAACCGGCGGCCACCAGCTGATGTGTTTTTTTATTGTACAGTTTATAGCTGAAGAGCAGCTTGGCCGCGTCGCAGGGCGTGAAAGTGGTTTCGATCACCACCGTATCCCCGTAACGAAGTGATTTTTTAAAATCGCAGGACACCTGCACGACGGGAATTACAAAGCCTCTCTTGTAGAAATCGAGATAACCGATCCCATATTCTTTGCCGAAGGCTTCACGGCCGTCCTCGAAATAGCGGATATAATGCCCGTGCCAGACAATACCCAGCGGGTCGGCTTCATTGAATCGAACAAGGATCTCCGTCTTAATGCTCAGTTTATTGGACATGGGTAAAGAAAAAGCCAAATTTAAAAATTAAAAGCGCCGGGTGACCGGTTACGACTTCTAATTTTTAAACCCGGCTTTTATGCGATCACAAGATCAGACGCCTGCTTTTGATTTCCACTCCTTATAGCGCTTTTTTTCTATCTGGTCTAAGGCGGCCTTGATCCCGGTAGCCCAGTAATTGCGGAAGCCGAAGCCCATGCCGACTTTGCCTTCAACGCGATCAGTGAGCAGAACTTTTTTGGTTCCCATGTCAACGATGACAGCCCACAACGCAATTGCTTTTTCCGATTTGCTCATGGCTTCGCTGACGAAGAGGATGCCGAGCCCTTTCTTATCTTTAAAATCGAATCCGCTCACCAGATTCTGAATATCGGCCTCTTTCAACCGGTGAAAATCGGCGGTATTTGTCGACTTGATCGCATCAGCATTGGCCTTGGTATTTCTGTCGGCAACCAGGCTCAGGTCATGGTCAACCGTACCGGACCGGTGAAAAGCTGATTTTACATCATATTTTTTGGCTTCGTCAACCACCAGATCATTCAGGCCATTATACTGGCGGTCCCGGATATCGGTTACATTGGCATTGGCATCGTCGATTACTTTGTTCAATGTGAAATCGATGCCAACATAGAAAGCAATGGTCCCTTCATTGTTGAAAAAATCTTTCAGGGTCTGGGCTTTAACGGTCGCTGAACACAGCAACATCAGGGAAAATGCGATTCCCCGGACGGTGAATAACTGTTTCATGGTTTAGTTTATGAGTGGTGACTAATAAAAATTTTCAGTTCACAGGACGCCATGAGGCGGTCATTCATTTTCACGGTGCCGGATACCAGCGAGACCTGCATCAGGTTGGCCTGCAGTTTGGTCTCGATTACAATTTCCTGGTTCACCAATGGCCAATCGTATACTTCCAATCGCTGCACAGCTCCGATAAAGCCGACGGGAACGGGTTCCTGTTTTATCTTTTGGGCATAACCTGTTCCTGCCGCTGCCGTTTGAGCAATGGCTTCCACGAGCCCTGCTGTGGAAAAAAATCCTTCTGTGGCAAAGAGGTTTTGATCGGTGATCCGCAGTGTCGTCCGGCTGGTTCCTTCATCGGCATAGATCAGTTCGTCCACCATCACAAATGGCGCCTGCTGCGGAATGAATTCGCGGGCGTCGACCGGTGTAAAAGACATGAGCTAAGATAGGCAGAAAACGCGGAATCGCTATAGCGGTAATTGGGCGGATTGACGATTTCGTCGACTTAATTGATAAATCTGTCGATAGGCCCGTTGAGGGCCGGTTCAGGCCTTCCAGAAATCGTAATAGTTATACCACTGCAAGGGATATTTCCTTACGCAGGCCTCCATGCTCCGGGAAAAATCCCTGACCATTTCCCCGGGCGTGGATTTCGATTTTTCATATATCCGGCCGGGGCTGGCGTAAAAATGATAGTGCAGGGCGCTTTCCTTCATCGCAAAAACAAAAGAGACCGGCACGCGGAATGCCTCGCCCAGGAGGAAGGGGCCTGCCGGAAACCGGGCCATTCCACCCAACAGCATTTCAGAAACTGTTTTATTGCCCTCCATGAAGCGGTCGGCGTGCATACAGACAAACTCGTTATTCTTCAGGGCATCGTGAATGGCGTAAATATGCGAAAGATCGTCTTTGATCAGGATGATCCGGGCCGACCGGGCGCCGGTCACGCTGTCGACGTACTCTTTGATCTGCTGCGCTTCTCCATCGAACATGACAATATTCATGCGGGTATCGAGCCGTTGAAGCAAATGGCCGGCGATCTCCCAGTTGCCGATATGCGCACTGAGCAGCAGGCCGCCCTGCTTTTCGCTTACCATTCGCCGCAGATGATCCTCTCCGTCGAAATCGAAGCTGAAGCGGTGGGGAATGCCGGCCATGAGCACGATCCGGTCGATGATCGTTTGCCCGAACCAGTAATAGTTCCGGTATATGGAATAAATGGATTTGAACCGGGCATAGCCGAGGCGGCGATGAAAATAGTCGTAAAGAACGTGGGACGACTTCCAGGAGGAAAGAAAAAAATAGAAAGCGACAAACCGGAGCAGCAGATAGGCCGGACCAACCCCGCTGGTTCTCAGTACCCAGACAAAAATCCGGAAACCGGTCTTATTACCTCTGGACCTGCCCTGCCAGGATGGCATCGCTTGGTTCTTTAAGCTGAATCCGGGACAGGATATAGCCGTAAAAATCCTTAAAAGTGATTATCCCGGTAAAATCTTCCGGCTTTACCTTGAAGGAAAAGTTATTTTCAATAACGACCACCAAATCAATATAGTCGAGGCTGTCCAGCTCAAGCACCTGGCGGAGGTTGCCTTCCGGCGTGATACGGTCTATATCTACTTCGAACTCTTCCGAAAGAAAACCATTGATCTTGTTCACAATATCCTGATACTCCTGCATAGTAGTTGGTTAGGCGCTTAAGGTACCCATTTTCTGACAATCAAGGACGAATTTGTACCTCCGAAGCCGAATGAGTTTGACAAAAATACATTTATATTTTTGCTCTTGGAAGTTTTTACGATATCCAGTTTGGCGGAATCTTCGTCCGGGTGCTGAAAATTGATGTTGGGTGCTATAAACCCGTTCTGCATCATGATCATAGAGTAAACGATCTCGCTGGCCCCGGCCATCCAGCACTCATGCCCTGTCATCGATTTGGTTGAGCTGACCGGTACTTTTTTCTCTCCAAAAACGGCTGCCAGCGCTTTGGCTTCGCTGGCATCTCCGGCCTGCGTGGAAGTGGCATGAGCATTCACATAGTCTATCTGCCCGGGCTCCAGGCCGGCATCTTTCAGGGCCATTTGCAGCGAGCGTACGGGACCGTTCGTCGTTGGGTTCGAGATATGGTCGCCATTGGAGGAAAAGCCATAGCCTACCACTTCCGCCAGGATCTTCGCGCCGCGCCGTTGGGCCGATTCGAGGCTCTCCAGGATGACCGTAGCGCCACCTCCGCTGGGGATTAGTCCGTCCCGGTCGCGGTCGAAGGGGCGGGATGCTTTCTCCGGTTCAGCCTCGTGTACGGAAAAGGCGGAGAGGGCATCGAAATTGGCCATGGACAGGGCATTGATTTCCTGTGCTCCGCCGGTCACAATACATTCCTGCAGACCCGTCTTGATGAAGTGATAACCCAGGCCGATGGCGTGTGAACCGCTGGCACAGGCGGCGCTGATGGTAAAATTCACGCCGCGCAGCTTGAAGATGGTGGCGAGGTTCATGGTGACGGTGGAATTCATGGTTTGGAACACCGCACCGGAGCCCACCAGCATAGTGTCTTTCTTCTGCCGCAGGAGGTCTATGTACTCTATGGTCGCTTTGGCGGAACTGTCGTTTCCGTAAAGGATCCCGATCTCGTGCTCGTGAATATATGCTGAGTCTATGCCAGCCTGCTCAAGAGCCTGGAGTGTGGCCATATAGGCGTATTCTCCTTCTTCCGGCAGCATGATCCGCGCGCGGCGGTCGAGGAGTCCTTTCAGGTTGGGTCGTTCCACGAAGCCGGTCAGCCCCGACCGGAATCCCATCTCTTTGCGACTTTCATCGAGAACAATTCCTGAACGGCCGACGAGGAGGCTCTCTTTTACCTCGTCCAGGTTCTTGCCGATACAGGAATAAATGCCAAGCCCGGTGATCACGACTCTGTTCATGAGAGCAAGTTAGTAATCAAATGTGGAAATGTGTAGATGTGGAAATATGGAAATGTGGAAATGTATTGGTAATGTGCAAATATGTAAATGTGGAAATGTGAAATATCAGTAATTTATCCGATCCCATTTCCACATTTCCACATTTCCACATTTACACATTATCACATCTCCACATCTCTCTACATCTGCCCTCCAATTTCCACATCTTCACATTATCACATCTCCACATTAACTATACATCCCTCCATTAATACTCAGTACTTCTCCTGTAATATAACCGGAGTCGCGTGAAACGAGGAAGGCGACGGCATGAGCCACTTCCTCCGGTTCACCAAACCGGTTCACCGGAATAATGGCCTTCATTTCCTTTTCAGAGATGCTTTCCGTCATATCCGTTTTGATGAACCCGGGCGCAACAGCGTTTACGGTAATGCCGCGGCGGCCGACTTCCTGGGCGAGCGCCTTGGTGGCAGCGATCACGCCGCCCTTGGCAGCGGAGTAGTTGGTTTGGCCAGGCAGGCCTTTTTGTCCCGAGAGGGAAACAATGTTGACGATGCGGCCATATCTTTTCATCAGCATGCTGTTGAGCACCAGCCGCGTGACATAAAAAAAACTATCGAGGTTAGTCCGTAATACATTTTCCCACTGTTCATCCTTCATCCACATCATCAGCACGTCGTCTTTGATACCCGCGTTGTTGACCAGCACTTCGATCTGATCTTCTTTATGTTCCTCGATCCAGCCGCCCAGCACGCGCGTGATATCTTCTTTATTGCTCACGTCGAAGGGCAGGAGCTCTGCGGAGCCATTGGCTGCGCGGATCGACTGAAGGGTATTTTCCGCTTCGGCTATATTCGACCGGTAGTTGATCAGCACATGATATCCGAGAGCAGCGAGTTTAATACAAATCGCTTTTCCAATGCCCCTGGAACCACCGGTTACTAAAGCACAGTTCAAGCTCATGGAATAAAATTTAGTTGGAATAGAATCGGTGTGAAGCGCGTCAGGCTCCGGAAGCAGATACAAACTGCGGATTATGTTCTATTAAATAACGCTTTATTTTTTCCTGCTCGGCGTAGCGCGGCGCATCTTCCACAAATTTCGGGAACAGCTGCCTGAGCGAATCGTAAACCTGGCGCGTTACCGGCGAAAGTTTCTCCTGGCATTTCAGGTATTCGATCGCCTGCAGAATGGTCATGGCCTGGATGGTCAGCACTTCGAAAGAATTGTCGACCACTTTGCGGGTCATGATCGCTGCATTACAACCCATGCTCACAATATCCTGGTTGTCGTTATTGTTCGGAATGCTGTGCACGTACATCGGGAAAGACAGGGTCTGGTTCTCCGCGACGGTCGACACGGCAGTGAACTGGATGCCCTGCATGCCGAAATTGAAACCCAGCACGCCGAGGTTGACGAAAGGCGGGAGGATCTGGTTCAGCTTATCGTTCAGCAGATAATTCAATTGTCTCTCCGCCAGCTGGGAAAGGCGGGTGATGGCGATCTTGACCTTATCCATTTCCAGCGAAACATAGTCGCCGTGGAAATTGCCGCCATGAAAGATGTTCTGGTTTTCATGGTCTACCACCGGGTTATCGTTTACGGAATTCAGTTCGGCGACGAGTATTTTCTCCGCCTGCTCCAGGGTATCGTACACTGGCCCGAGGATCTGGGTAACGCAGCGGAGGGAATAATATTCCTGCACTTTGTCTTCGAACACGTCGTGCTGTATATTCTCGGGGTTATATAAATGTTCAGAGCGGCTATGGATCATTTTGCTGCCCCGGAGCACGCCACGCAGCCGGGCGGCGATCTTATTTTGTCCTTCGTGATGCTTGACGGCATTCAGTTCCTTTGAAAAATGATCGTCGTACGCTTCCACGATCTCGTTGGTCATTGCCGAGAGCAGGACCGACCAGTTCAGCAATCTTTTTGCCCCGATCAGGTTCAGCAGTCCGATCCCGGTCATTGCCGATGTGCCGTTGAGCACGGAGAGGCCTTCGCGGATATGGATGGATATGGGTTGGAGATTGTGTTTTTTGAATGCTTCCGCTGTCGGCTGGATCTTTCCTTCGTGCCAGACATTCCCTTCGCCGATCAGGGCGAGGCCGACATGGGCCAGTTGGATGATGTCGCCGCTGGCGCCTACGCCGCCGTGTTCATAGATGCAGGGCATGATATCGCGGTTGATCATTTCGGCGAGCAATTGGACCAGGCTGGGGTGGATGCCGGAATGAGCCTGCATCAGGCTGTTGAGGCGGGCGACGAGTACGGCCCGGGTCATTTGAGGGTTCATCAACTTGCCCATGCCGGAGCTATGGCTGCGGATCAGGTTATATTGAAGCTGGATGCGGTTGGCATCGCTGATCTTGTACTGGGCCATCGGGCCGAAGCCGGTATTGATGCCGTAGATCAGCTTACCCCTGGAGAAATCCTTTAAAAATGTGTAGCTCGCATTCACTTTATCCAGGGCGCTCTTATCCAACGCAATCTTTTCGTTGCTGAATAAAATATCTTCAAATTGTTCAAGAGAAAGGTCGCGGGCTCCGATGTCTGCCATGGTCTGTGCGGGTGCTGTTTAGGTGACACGAAAGGGCAAAAAAAAACAAATAAGGGGAAGCCGGCAAATTTTTGTTGGGGATCAAGTTGTTAAGGGCAGCATATCAGGCTTATCAGGAACTGTAAAAAGAAAGGGTTCCGGCGAACCGAAACCCTATTCCTGACGGAGGTCGGTGGGAGCACACGGGATCGAACCGCGGACCCTCTGCTTGTAAGGCAGATGCTCTAAACCAGCTGAGCTATGCTCCCTCAAAAGGAGTGCAAAGATAAGGGCTAAAAATTTCCTGCAAAATAAAATCGCACTATATTTGCAGCTCAAATTTTAAAAACGACTCCGTAGCTCAGTTGGTAGAGCAAAAGACTCTTAATCTTTGGGTCCTCGGTTCGAGCCCGAGCGGGGTCACAGTGAAAGTGGGGGTTAAACCCCCGAAACGGTTTTGAGAGATGATTTCAAAATCGAATAGATTGGAGGCTGTCTCATACATCGAGGCGGCCTTTTTGTTTATGTGGACCTTAGCGATGAGTTGAACCATTGATGGGAGAGTATTCCACTGTTGAGTATTTGTTCGCCTGCCGTCGTATTGTAAAACAGCTTGTTTGCGGTTCTTGCTTATCCTTACTGAGCTTGAAGAGCTTTTTCTTTTTGGGTCTTTTTTGTTCGCAATCTTTTTGTCTTACGGGTTTTCAAAAACTCGCTAAATGCTTTGTCCTCTTTATCAGTCAAAGGCTTGCTAATGAAAACAAAGTCCTTTTCGTCCATTTTTTTGAAGTCTATCATAGCTTAAAGGCTTTAAAATATTTTGCTGTCAAAATGTATGCTTCTCTTGTGTCTATAAACATTCTGTTACCGCTGAATATTTTTGCACCCAACGTCATCGAATAATGGTCAATGAGTTGGGTTTTAGCAACAAAAGAAACAACCCCATCATACTCTTTTTCAAAAGAGATTTTGCAAGCGAAAGCTATAAGATTTGCTGCAACTCCTTTGTAAAGTTTGTTTTTCCCTTTGTTGAATTTAGCGCTTTCAATCAAGTCCATAAAGATGTGGTCTCCTTTATCCGTCAAACTGATAAGCCCTTGAATAATAGTCGGATTGCTTATTGTTGTTAGTTTGAATACACTTTTTGATTTGTCTCTAATTTCTTGCTGCCAGTTAAAAGCCCAGTCCGCTTTTTTGATTTGTTTGATATCCGTTGCCGGCGAAATTGATGTGTCAAAAACTTCTCCTGAAATTGCGTTTTCAATAGAGTTTGTCAACTTGTCAATTTCAAAATCAAGTTCTGTTTCTTTTCGCTTTTTCACTCTACGAATTTACAAAATTTCTGTCTGTTGGGCTGTGAATTTGTCTATCGTAGAGTGTAGCATGGCCGCTAATGGTCAGGGCTTTCTGATGTGCTGATATTCCGTGATTCGTCAACCCGAACTGAACCCTGGTTTTATTTAATGTTGAAGATAAGAACTATTGCTTGTCTTTGCTTGTTACGCCGGAACTGTTGCACGACAGCGAATAAAAGGCGATGGCTTATTCGTCGTCCTCCGTTTGCGCCAAACCTCCCGTTGTGGGCCGTTTTTGTCCGTAGTGAGCTTGTCTATGACAGTTAGGGCATAGTGCAATGGCATTTTCAACGGTGTCGTTGCCGCCGTCCGCCAATCTGATCTTGTGATGAATCTCCAAGTATGGTTTCTTGTCGCTGTCTCTTAAAAACGGAGCTGGCTGCTTGCACTGTTCGCAATATCCGTTTGCCCGGTATAAAACCTCTGCGACCACAAGTTGGTTACGCAGAAAAACTGTCTGTTGAACGATTACTTGTTTGGGTTTCGGGTCAATGCGTTCAAGTTCGTCAAGTCGCTGCTGACGGCTTAATCTCACTGCTCTACACAGTTGTTCCGCTTCCCCTGCTAAAACGTCTGTTAATTCAGGTAAGTTCGGTTCGTTGTTCTCGTTGAAGGCTGAAAATACATACTCAACTGCGCCTATAGAATGTGCTCTTCGCATTATTGGCATGAGCGTCGTGTTCATTGCAGCTCGTATAAAATCTCTATTGCTGCCTCTGAATTTGTCAATGTAAACTGTAAAGTCCTTGTTCGTATCAAACCAGCAGCCAACACTATTTTTTAGGTTGGCTAAGGCGTCTGGAACTTTGTCGAAGCGTTGGTTGTAAACGCTTCTTTCTCCGTTCCAGGCCATGTACTCAACCGGAATATTATTAACGTCGGGTATAAGCCGCAAAGTTGTCCTGTCGCAAAGTAAAAGCAAGTCACCTTCGTTTAATTGAATGCAATACTCGTGTCCAGTGTTGAACCGTAAAAACTTTCCGCTTGTGTCAAGGTTTAAATTCCAGTTGGCGCTGTCTATTCTGTCCGCAAAAGAAATAGCGTCACAGAGCAAATTGACAAACTTCTGTC
The DNA here is from genome assembly GCA_035548895.1 of Puia sp. Lineage (GTDB taxonomy): Bacteria > Bacteroidota > Bacteroidia > Chitinophagales > Chitinophagaceae > Puia. The sequence continues at coordinate 17,735 of DASZRP010000365.1, forward strand.
GTTTGTCAGGATCGGGCAAGAGGCGCTCAACTGCACGTTTAGCGTCCTCGCTGTCATCTCTATTTAGTTTCGTCATAAATTGTTAGGCTGGAATGTCGGTCTGTAATGATACACAATGATACGGCTTGGCGATGTGGCGTTATTCCATAATTCGTCTACCCATAACCACTGCCAATTTATAAATAAATGTTTATTGTTTATTCTATAGCTACGCTTTATTCGTTACGGTGGAGTTGAAGCCAAATGGCGAACAAAAGTTGAGCATGTATTCGTCACCCAGCCATTTAACAAAGCCGAATGTTGGCTTTAGTCTATCGCAAGCAACTTAGAATAATTTCAAATTCTTCCTCGGTCAATTTTGGATCTTTAAGATGTTTCACATTCCAAAGTCCGCTTGCCTTGATTTTATGGTCAGGATGATTTAGCCCACCCCATAAACAGGAACGAAACATAGAAGATTGCCTGCTTTAATCGGGCCGGGTCGTTGATGCATTAGGATCGAATATTCTATATCACCCGCTACTTTTTCTTTTCTTTCAACAATATTTAAGACCGATTTAAATCTTTGTGAAAAGGAAAATCTCATGCGGCAAAGAGAAAATTTCTTTTGTCTTACTTCGAAAATCAACCCTCATGAGAAAAATATTCGACCCGGCTCTGGGTATTCTGCTTCTTTCCTTCGCCGGCTGCAAGCCGCATCACCTGTCTTACACGCAAAACGGCAACTGGGTGAACCGGGCTGATTTTTCAGGGATCGCTGTCGGTGAAGCCGCGGTATTCGTGATCGCAGACAAAGCTTATGTGGGAACCGGCGTCGATCCCAGTCATCCGAACTTTCGCATGAACGCTATGTACGCCTTTGAGCCCAGTGGCAACGGCGGATGGTCGCAGGTAGCGGATTTCCCCGGCACGCCGAGAAATGCAGCCGTGGGTTTTACGGTTGGTGACCTGGGGTATATCGCCACGGGTTACGATGGCAGCCAGCCGCTGAACGACTGCTGGGCCTACGATCCTGCTGCCAATAGCTGGACCCAAAGGGCATCCATCAGCGATAACACCAGATCCTACCCACGCTACGACGGCATTGGCTTTGGCATCGGGAATTTCGGATATGTGGCGACCGGCTACAGCGGCACGTCCTCGCTGTCCGATCTATGGCAGTATGATCCGCAAAAAGATGAGTGGATCGAACGGCGGGGCATGGGAAAGAAACGCGCTTCCGCTATCTGCATGGTCTACCAGGATAGGGCCTATCTCTTCGGCGGTTCAAATAACGGGAAGCTGCTCTCCGACGGATGGGTATTCGATCCCACGCTGCCCGACTCGGTGTCCTGGACTGAACTGAATCATATCACCAATTACACCGACCAGGGATTCGATGACGCCTACTCCAACCTGACCCGCAATAATGCCGTTGCGTTCGTGATCGGCTCCAAAGGGTACCTTACCACGGGAAATTCGGGAACCCTGAATTCCAACACCTGGGAGTATGATTTCGCGAAAGATTCCTGGCAGCCCAAAACGCCTTTCTACGGAAGCTCCCGCGAAGGCGCCGTGGGGTTCAGCGTCTCCGGCCGCGGATATGTGGCTACCGGTTACAATGGCAGCGCCGGCTTCGACGATACCTGGGAGTTCCGGCCGGAAGAGGTTCAGAATTTGAATGAGTGAGCGTTCGTGTTATTTGCTGAGGAAAGGCTTATGCGTAATGACGGCCTTCTTCATTGTTTGCTGGATCTTATATACGTCCAGAGCGGTTCTTAGGCATATTATAGAGCCGATCGCAACGAGATCGTAACGAGATCATGACGAGATCATAACGTAGGATGACGCAGGATGTCGTAGGATAACGTAGAAATCTGAAAACAGGGAAGGTAAAATCCGGCTGGAGAACGATGGGGCAGCCCCCTCACTTGTATGCCCCAAAAAACAGGCCATAAAGCAAAATGCCACTCCCGGGTGCTGGGAAACAGGTGTTTAATTATAAACTCCTATGTAAAATTCCGGTATCCCGAGGTTCCGGAAAGGAAATAAGGAGAGCCGGTAAGGGAAATGAGGTTCAATATACCCTGGCTCGCAGACTACAGAATAATGGGCTCATAAAGGAGCAAAATGGGCTCAAAACGGCAAATAATGGGCTCATGAGGACCGGAATGGGCTCAGGCAGCAGGAGTCCCTTATAACTTCCATGCCAGGATCTTATTTAGCCAGTCCTCGCGGAAGGGCGTGGTCACGCTGATATAGTTGTCGGTATACCCCTCCATCATGCCCTTTTTGCGGCTGCGCTCGAAAAGCACTTTCCGCTCCTGCCCGGCATGCTGCGCCTGGAAGTATTGCTGCTTTTGAAAGGAGAGGTTGCGTAGTGTTTTGTTCCGCTCGTTGCGCACAGGAACAGGCACCACCGGTTTAATATCCAGTGCATGGGTATTATCGCGCTCGGAGTAGGTAAATACGTGCAGATAAGAAACATCGATCTCGTGTAGAAAGTCGAAGGTTTCCCGGAAGTCTTCATCACTCTCCCCGGGGAAGCCGACGATCACATCGGCGCCGATGGCGGCATGCGGCATCAGTGTTTTGATCAGTGCCACACGCTCCGCATAGAGTTCCCGCCGGTACCTCCTGCGCATGGCGGCGAGGATCTTATTGCTGCCGCTCTGCAGCGGAATATGAAAATGGGGCATGAACCGGTCGCTGTTGGCCACCAGCTCAATGATCTCATTGCTGAGCAGGTTGGGTTCGATGGAAGAGATCCGGAACCGGGGCATCGCATCGAGCTGATCCAGCGCTTTTACCAACTCTAAGAAACTGGTCGTCTTTTTTCGCGAGGCAGCAGGATCGCCGTCAACAGTATATCCGAAATCGCCGAGGTTCACCCCGGTCAGCACCACTTCCTGTATACCTTTTGAAGCAAGTGAGCGCACATTCTGCACGGCGTGTTCAACAGTATCGCTCCGGCTCCTGCCGCGCGCCAGAGGAATAGTGCAGAAAGAGCAGGAGTAGTCGCAACCGTCCTGCACTTTCAGGAAAGCGCGGGTGCGGTCGTTATACGAAAACCCGTCGTGAAAGCCCTGCACTTCATCGATATCGCAACTGCAGATCTTTGCGGGATCGCCTTTCGTCAGTCCGGCAATATGTTCCACCAGATTGAATTTCTCCGCTGCGCCGAGTACCAGGTCTACCCCCGGAATGCCGGCAATTTCCGCAGGCTTGAGCTGCGCATAGCAACCCGTGATCACCACAAAGCTTTTAGGCGATTTCCTTTGGATCTGGCGCACGAGATATCGGCATTCCTTATCGGCATTCTCCGTCACCGAACAGGTATTGATCACATACACGTCGGCCAGGGAATCGAAAGCTCTTTTTTCGAATCCCGCTTCTTCCATCAGGCGCGTTAAGCTGGAAGTCTCCGAAAAGTTCAGCTTGCAGCCCAGGGTATGAAAAGCGACTGTTTTAGGCCCGCCCATAAGGGCGCAAAGATACTGCTTTGGCTCGAAGGAGCGAAGCGGGAGACCTGTCATTGCGATTGATGGTTTGCCTCCGATTGGTTACTTTCGTCACCTACACCGGATATTCATGAAGGGTACGAATTTTTTCCGCATCGTCTATACTTTATACGCCTTTACCCTGTTCGCGTGCTTCACGCTGATCGCCTTTCCCCTGGTCATCATTTTCTCTTTCTTCGGCAGAATAGCCGGAGGCAATGCCATCTGTTCTCTGGCGAAACTATGGGGCAGTTGCTGGTATTTTCTCATCGGTATCCGTCATCACAATATTTTTGAGTCGGAATATCATCCCGAGGGCACTTATATCTTCGTCAGCAATCATATTTCCTATCTCGACATTCCCAGCATTTTCATGTCGGTCCGCAAACAGACCTTCCGGGTATTAGGCAAAGCGGAAATGAATAAAATACCTGTATTCGGATTCATCTATCGTCGCGGGGCGGTGACGGTAGACCGCAGCAGCAGCGCAGCGCGGGCCCGGAGCGTGCGTGAGTTGAAGAAATTATTGTCGCGACATATCTCCGTATTCATTTTTCCCGAAGGCACTTTCAATGAAACGGGTGAACCGCTAAAGGATTTTTTTGACGGCGCCTTCCGGATCGCCATTCAAACCCAGACGCCCATCAAACCCATCCTTTTCCTGGATAACTATACCTTGATGAATTATCACTCTGTTCTTTCGGCCAGGCCGGGCAGGTCACGCACCGTCTTTCTTGAAGAGATCAGCCCCGAAGGCTATGGCTTATCGGATATCGGCCGCTTCAGGAAGCAGGTGTACGATCTGATGGACCGGAAACTGCGGGAATACCAGGCTTCCTGGATCCGGCATCCCCAAGGTGAACATTCATGAGCATCCACTGTTAAATTTGAACATCATTTTGTACGCAGAGATCATCATACCGCTGGCCCTTCCAAAGAACTATACCTGGTTCATCCCGGAGCATCTGCGCGCAGGATTGAAACCCGGCTGCCGGGTGGAGGTTTCATTAAAGAACAAAAAGTATGCGGGCATCGTAAAACGTTTCGAAACAGAGAAGCCCGCCGCTTTCGAGCCGCGTCCCATAAACAGCGTATTGGACAATGAGCCGCTGGTCTATCCCGAGCAATTGCAGTTCTGGGAATGGATCGCCAATTATTATCTCTGCTCCGAAGGGGAGGTGATGGCGGCAGCCCTGCCAGCGCATTTCAAGCTGGGCAGCGAAAGTATCCTCGTATTCCAGGAGTCGTTCGGCGACGATTTCTCTTCCCTGAACGATAAGGAATACCTGCTCGCAGAAGCCCTCCTGCTCAGGAAGGAATTGAAGTTTTCAGAAGCCCAGGAACTGATCGGCGTCAATGCCGTTTACCCGGTAGTGAAAAGCCTGATCGAGAAATCGGTTTGTTTTGTCTGGGAAGCGCTGAAGGAAGCTTATAAAGAAAAAAAAGAGACTTATATCCTCCTGCACCCGGACTATGCTTCGGAAGAAAAGCTCGAGAAGCTGCTGAACGAAGACAAAAAACTGCAACGGGCAGAAAAACAACTGGAACTCCTGCTCAGCTATCTGCATCTGCAGAAAACGGAAACCGAAGTGACGCGTTCGCTTCTACTGAAAAAATCCGGCGCATCCGACGCCCAGTTGAAGGGCCTCCTGGAAAAAAATATCCTCGTGGCGGAACGGCGCGCGATAGGCCGGCTCCGCTCGCTGCCCCGGAATATTCAAATAGATTTTGAACTGTCCCCCGAGCAGCAGCGCGTGTTGCAGGAAACGCAGTCAACCTTCGAAACAAAGAACGTGACCCTGCTGCGCGGCGTCACTTCCAGCGGCAAGACCCAGGTCTATATCCGGCTCATCGAAGAATATTTGCAAAAAGACAAACAGATACTCTTCCTGGTCCCGGAAATCGCGCTCACCACACAGATCGTCCGCCGCCTGCAACATCATTTCGGAGGCTATCTCGGCATCTATCACAGCCGCTTCAACCACAATGAGCGCTTCGAGATCTGGAACAAGGTCCGTGCCGGCGAAGTGAAAGTATTGCTGGGCGCGCGTTCATCCCTATTTCTGCCTTTCTCCGATCTTGGACTGATCATCGTGGATGAAGAGCACGACAGTTCCTACAAGCAACAGGATCCCGCACCCCGTTATCATGCACGGGACGCGGCAGTATATTATGCTTCGCTCTTTGGCGCGAAAGTGTTGCTTGGCAGCGCAACGCCTTCCCTGGAAAGCTATTACAATGCGCAGACGGGCAAGTATGGACTGGCCGAATTGTTAGAGCGGTTCGGACAGGTGGCGATGCCGGAGATCGACCTGGTAGATACCAAGCGGTTCATCCAGAAAGACGGCTCCAAAGTAGTAGTGACGCCGGTTCTGCAGGAAGCCATCGGCCGTGTGCTGGAAAGAAAAAATCAGGTCATCTTATTTCGTAACCGTCGCGGCTATTCGCCTTACCAGGTCTGCAAGACCTGCGGCTGGATCCCGCAATGCCAGCAGTGCGATGTTTCATTAACCTATCACAAGCTGACCAACAAGCTGATCTGTCATTACTGCGGCAGCACCTATCCGCCGGTGAATACCTGCGCCGCCTGCGGTAACCACGATTTCATGCGGAGGAATTTCGGCACGGAGAAGATCGAAGAAGAGCTGGGCAATCTGTTTCCTGACGCCAGCATCGCGAGAATGGATATCGACAGTATCCGGGGAAAGACGGCGCACGATCAGCTTATCCGCTCTTTCGAGCAGCAGAAAGTGGATATCCTGGTCGGCACGCAGATGGTAGTGAAAGGACTCGATTTCGACCGGGTTGAACTGGTGGGCATTCTCGATGCGGACAGTTTGCTGAACTTTTCGGAATTTCGTGTAAACGAGCGTGCTTTCCAGCTCATGGAGCAGGTAAGCGGAAGAGCGGGAAGAAAAGATGGCCGCGGCAAAGTGCTGATCGAAGTGGCGAACACGAAGCATCCGCTGCTGCCCCTGATCATGAAACACGATTATCTATCTTTTTATGAGCAGGAGCTGAATGCCAGGAAACATTTTTTCTATCCGCCCTTTTCCCGGATCATACAGCTGAGCTTTCGTCATAAGTTCAAAGAAGTAGTGGATGATGCCGCCGCCGCCTTTGCCCTCATGCTGCAAAAAGATTTCGGCAAATACCTGACCGGCCCTGCTGAACCGGTGGTCGGCCGAATCCGCAATCAGTACATTATGGAACTCATGCTCAAGCTGCCGAAAGACGGGCATGCGATCGGTCATGCCAAGCAGCTGATCCAGCAATGCCGTGCGATCCTGCTGAACGACCGCAAGTTCAAATCCGTTACGCTGGTGGCCGATATCGACCCGGTCTTATCCGCTAAAACTTAAGTCCAT
>DASZRP010000366.1:0-6599 GCA_035548895.1 Puia sp.
AGGCCGAAAAGCCTGGTCTGGAAGAGAAGAAAACGGAGCTGGAGGCAAAGATCAGGCAACTGCTGATCCCCAAGGACCCGCAGGACGAAAAGAATGCCATCCTGGAGATCCGTGCCGGTACGGGAGGGGACGAGGCCAGCCTTTTTGCCGGCGATCTGCTCCGCATGTATTTGAAGTTTGCCGAGAAAAAAGGCTGGAAAACAGCCCTGCTCAATGAAAGCGAGGGTACGGTAGGCGGTTATAAAGACGTTGAAGTGGAGGTTACCGGAGACGATGTTTACGGCACGCTGAAATTCGAAAGCGGCGTGCACCGGGTTCAACGGGTCCCTGATACAGAACAAAGCGGCCGGGTTCACACCAGTGCGGCAACGGTGGCTGTGATGCCGGAAGCTGAGGAAGTCGATTTCGAGCTGAAAGACAGTGATGTAAAAATGGAAACGGCAAGAAGCGGCGGGGCCGGCGGGCAGAACGTGAACAAGGTGGAAACAAAGGTATTATTGACACATATTCCTACCGGGACCGTGGTGGTCTGTCAAACTGAACGTACCCAGTTGGGGAACCGGGAAAAAGCCATGCAAATGCTCAGAACCAGGCTTTATGAAGAGCAGGTTCGAAAGCAGGAGGAGGAGATCGCCCGTCACCGGAAAAGCCTGGTCAGCACCGGCGACCGGAGCGCCAAGATCAGGACCTACAATTTCCCCCAGGGAAGGGTAACCGACCACCGGATCGGCCTGACCGTCTACAACCTGTCGGATGTGCTAAATGGAAACATCTACGAATTCATCGATGCGCTCCAGTTTGCCGAGAATGCGGAAAAAATGGCTAATCAATCCTGATTTGTTGCAATTATTCCCCACCCGCAATCCGGTTAGGTAAATCGCGATATTTTCAGTAAATTCAATTTAGATTATTTTAACAGTTAACCGTTAAACGACTAAAGCGTTCACCCGTTTATATAAGAAAGAACGATATTCAACCTTAAAAAAATGTTATTAAGAAAAAGGGTTGAAGAGTGGATAAAGAAGTCGCCGTATCTTTGTATCAGATCTTTCAAAAGGGCAGTAAAGAAAAGTGAAAATGAAAAAGAAGAATGAGCCTGGCATCTGTTTTGCCCTTTGATTAATGAGTCTTTTCTATTTGACTTCAAAAGCAGTCAATTTTCTCATAAGCAGTTAGTTTTGGTTACGGCCCCTGTTTCTACAGGGGCTTATTTATTTCAGCTATATTTCCAGCCTTTATTTTCTTTCTTTTCAAAAACCGGAAGCGTAAAAAAATAAAATAGCCGAGGAATGAACCGATCGCGTCTGCGGCAATATCGTCGAGATCAAAATCTCTTCGCGGGATAACATATTTCTGCAGGTATTCGGTTCCGACTCCGTAAGCACATCCGATAAGCAATATGATCAGCGCAGTATATTTTCCCTTTAGTTCCGGTTTTTCTTCATAGTAGATCGACCAGAGCAGTACGAAGCCCAGGAAAAGTGAAGCGTGTACATACTTGTCGAAGTTGGCAATGCTGAAGCCTTCTTCCTTCGGAAGCATATTGCCCGGAATGGAAATCAGGGTAAGAATAATGAGGGTCCATATTACCGCCGGATAGCGTTTGCTGAGCATTTTCTTTATCCTGTCCATGAAGTGTATCCGGGCGAAGGGTTTTTTATTTTAAGCCAGATTATCCGACAAGAGAAGCATAGGCGTCGGCGTCGAGCAGTCCGTTTATCGCAGCAGGGTCCGACAATTTCAAACGGACCATCCAGCCTTTGCCATAGGGATCGGTGTTTACCAGGTCGGGCGCACCAGCCAGTTCAGGATTGAGCTCGGTAATCACGCCGGCCACCGGCAGAAAAAGATCTGATACGGTTTTCACTGCCTCGACAGTACCGAAGACGGCGCCGGCTTCCAGTGTTTTGCCAACGGTTTCCACTTCCACGTACACGATATCGCCCAGTTCACGTTGCGCATAATCTGTTATGCCGATGATTGCGGTTTGATCGTCTTCCAAACGAATCCATTCATGGTCCTTGGTATAACGCAGGTTTTTAGGGAAGCTCATTTGATTTAGATTGTGGTTTGCAATTAGGCCGCTGCAAATATAGAAGGATTTGGATATTCCCGTCGTTCAGGTTTTATCTTTCCCTGACCGGTTAACAGAATCCGGCGTTTTCGAAATAGAGCAGCAGATGGTCTTTGATGAAATTTTCCTGGTCAATCATATTCAACACCGGCAGGGCTTTCAGTTGTCGGAAATGCGGCCATCCCTCGGCATCCACACTTTCCAGCTCGTAATATCCGCTTTGGGCAAGCAGGCTGCATACAGCCACATGCATCAGGTCCTGTTTTTGTTCCTTGGTAAACTTCTTCCGAATCTCGCCAAATTCCTGAATGCCTACCAGAAAAAGGATCGCTTCCATATCCGGCTTCTTGCCAAAACGTTCCATCAGCCTGGATTCCAGCGCCCACCAACGGACCTGCAGATCATTCTTTTCATCCATGGGGCAAAGATAGACCGATGCATGAATCTTATCGCAGTTCAGTTACCTTTGCGAAAATTTTCGGGATCATGCTACAATTGGCGGTTATCAGGCAAAATCCGGAACTGGTGAAAGACCGGTTAAGGGTGAAGCATTTCGAGGCAGGGGAGAAAATAGATTCGATACTGTCGCTGGATGAAGATCGCCGTCAATTGCAGTCACAGCTCGAAGCCGCCAAGGCGCAATTGAATGCAGCTTCCAAAGAAATTGGCCAGCTAATGGCCAAAGGGGACCAGGCAAAGGCGGAAGAAAAAAAGCAGACGGTTGCCACGATCAAATCGACTATTCCCGCACTTCAGGAAAAGCTGGATGAAACCGAAAAGCAAATCTATCAGACGCTGGTCCTGCTTCCCAATATGCCTGCTGAAATAGTGCCTCCGGGAAAAACGCCGGAAGACAATGTTGTGGTGAGGCAGGGTGGGGTTCATCCCCAATTGCCCGAACAGGCCCTGGCGCATTGGGACCTGGCAAAAAAATACAATCTCATCGATTTCGAATTGGGAAACAAGATCACCGGAAGCGGATTCCCGGTGTATGTGAACCGGGGCGCCCGTTTGCAGCGCGCCTTGATACAATATTTCCTCAATTTCAATACTGCCGCGGGGTATATCGAATATCAGCCGCCGCTGGTCGTGAATGAAGACAGCGGCTTTGGCACCGGTCAACTGCCGGATAAGGAGGGACAGATGTATTTTATCACGGAAGATAAATTCTACCTGATCCCCACGTCGGAAGTACCGCTCACCAATATTTACCGCGATACGATTCTGAGAGAGTCCGATCTGCCGATTCGCATGACGGCCTATACGCCCTGTTTTCGCAGGGAGGCCGGGAGCTATGGCAAAGATGTTCGCGGGTTGAACCGGCTTCACCAGTTTGATAAAGTGGAACTGGTGCAACTGGTTCATCCCGATAAAAGCTACGAGACCCTCGATGCCATGGTGCTTCATGTGGAGAAGCTGCTGCAGGCGCTGCAATTGCCTTATCGCATTCTTCGGCTCTGCGGCGGCGATATGTCTTTTGCCTCGGCGATCACCTACGATTTCGAAGTGTTCAGCGCCGCACAGAAGAAATGGCTGGAAGTGAGTTCGGTCAGCAATTTTGAAACTTTCCAGACTAACCGGATGAAGGCCCGGTTCAAAGACAGTCAGGGTAAAATTCACCTACTGCACTCGTTGAATGGCAGTTCCCTGGCGCTGCCACGTATACTGGCCTGTCTCCTGGAAAATAACCAGCAGGCGGATCGCATCTTACTGCCTTCCGAACTGGCCACCTATTTCGGTACCGACGAGATCCGCTAGATTAAACCTTTCCGATCCCGGGCCGTCCAATGCCGGATGAACGCGGATCAACTCAGGAATCAGCATTTGCTTTGGCGGGCAGGATTTGGTCCTTCTTTGGCTCAGTTTACAGACATCAAAAGCCGTAGTTCAAAGAAATTGTTTCATCAGGTCCTGGAAGCATCACTTGCAGCACCCGATCTCTTTGATGTGGCAGACCCTTCTATAAAAGCACTGGAGACGAGGTCAGACGCGATGATGCTGTCGACTCCGGGCGGGCAGGAAAATCTAAAGCAATTCAGAAAGCAGTCAGTTCTGGATATCCGGAAACTGAATACGCGCTGGCTCGATGAAATGACCCATAGCGATGCCCAGTTGAGAGAAAAGATGGCCCTGTTCTGGCATGGTCATTTCGCTACAAAGACCGTCAATATCATTTACGACCAGCAACTTCTGGATATCATTCGCCGGCACGCGCTTGGCAATTTCCGTGAATTGCTCTATGAAGTGAGTCATAGCGCGTCGATGATCCATTTCCTCAATAATAACCAGAACCGGAAAGATCATCCGAATGAAAATTTCGCGCGCGAACTGATGGAATTGTTCACGCTTGGGCGCGGTCACTATACTGAAACAGATGTAAAAGAATCAGCCCGCGCTTTCACCGGTTGGACCACCAGCTTCCGGGGAGATTTTCAGATCAGGGAACGCCAGCATGACGAGGGAATCAAAACATTCCTTGGGAAAACAGGAAACTTAACCGGCGACAATATCCTTGAGGTGTTGCTTGGAAAGCGCGAGACTGCTGTTTTCCTTTCCACAAAAATTTATCGCTTTTTCGTCAACGACCAGGTCAATGAACGCCGGGTCAATGAGCTGGCCGATCTGTTTTTTCAATCCGGTTACGATATTCAAAAGCTGCTGAAAGCAATTTTCCTCAGTGACTGGTTCTACGATCCGGAGAATATCGGCGTTCAGATAAAGTCGCCGGTAGTCTGGATGGTGGGCATGCGAAGACAATTGGACCTGGATATCACAAATCCGGACGTACAGATACTCGTACAACGCTTACTTGGACAGGTCCTGTTCAATCCACCGAATGTCGCCGGCTGGCCGGGTGGGAAGCATTGGATAGACAGTTCCAGCCTGATGTTCCGACTGCGGCTTCCGCAGCTTGTTGACAACGCAGACGCGATTACGCTTAGTCCGAAAGACGATGATGATTTAATGATGGGGAACGCTACCTTTTCCGGAAGGCGGCGGTCATTTACCGGAGGCGATGGTATGCCCGATAACAGACGGAACGCTCAATTCATCCATGCAAAAGTAAACTGGCAGGCTTTGGCGGGCTGTTATCAGGATATCCCTGACCAGGATCTGCCCGATGCGCTTGCCGCGACATTGCTTCAGTATGGACCGACCGGTTTTCCGGAAGAGCTTAAAAAATTTACCGGTTCCCCGGATCGCGACGGTTTGATCCGGTCGGCTGTTATTCGTTGCATGACAGCGCCGGAATATCAATTATGCTGAACAGAATAAAAGTTCAACCATGATCATCAAGCGAAGAACTTTCCTGCAATGGGGAACGCTGGCAAGCAGCTCCTTCCTGATCCCCCAATTCTTAAAAGCATTCGAAGGCCGCACCGGCCTGTCAACAGGAAACAAAGCGCTGGTCATTCTTCAGCTTAGCGGCGGCAACGACGGTTTGAATACGGTGATCCCGGTCAGCAATGATATTTACTACCGCGAAAGGCCCATGCTGGGTATTGCTAAAGATAAAGCCTTGCGACTTTCAGACGATGCGGGCATTCACCCCGAATTGTCTTTTTTGAAATCGTTGTACGACGACGGCTATATGGCCATTCTGAATAATGTGGGTTATCCCAATCCCGACCGCTCTCATTTTCGCAGCATGGATATCTGGCAGTCCGCTGCTCAGAGCAACGAATTCCTGAACAGCGGCTGGCTGGGCCGGTGGCTGGATGAGCAATGCGTCGCCTGCGATAAACCGACCCAGGCCCTCGAAATGGACGACACGCTCAGCCTGGCGCTGACCGGAGAACAATTAAAAGGGATCGCTCTTCAGGATCCGGCGCGGTTATACAATACCAGCAGGGATCCCTACTTCACGGAGCTGCTGAAAGCCCAGGCAAGCCGGGCGGCTCATAATGAGAATGCCGCTTATCTCTACCAGGTGATGGCGGAAACCGTTTCCTCTGCTTCTTATATCTACGAACAAAGCAGGCTAAGACCGGGCAGCCAGGTTTATCCGAAAACAGGCATCGGGAGAAACCTGAAAACGATCGCCTCGCTGATCTGCTCAGACATCAATACACGCGTGTATTACCTGAGCCTGGGCAGTTTCGATACGCATGTGAACCAGCAGGATCGCCAGCAGAAATTGTTTTCCGAAATGAATGAGGCAGTAAGTTCGTTCGTGACTGACCTTAAGGCGAATCACCGTTTTGACGATGTGCTGCTGTTGACGTTTTCAGAATTTGGCCGGCGCGTGTCGCAGAATGCCGGGGGAGGAACCGATCACGGAACGGCGAATAATATGTTCCTGATCGGGGGCGGACTGAAAAAGAAAGGACTGCTGAACGGTATGCCGGACCTTGGTAATCTGGCTGATGGTGATCTGCAATTTCAGCTTGACTTCAAGAGCGTATATGCGACCGTGTTGAATAAATGGCTGCAGGCAGACGATAGAAAAATTCTGGGAAGGCAATACGATCTGCTGGATTTCATTTGATCGCGGCCATTAACGGATCAAAACAACCGTTCCTTT
>DASZRP010000367.1:0-5148 GCA_035548895.1 Puia sp.
CGCTGCTGTATAACGACTACCGGTTTGCGTTCAATGGCGCGCAGGATAATTTTGAATTGAAGCTGGCCTCGGGCATTCATGACCTGACCGGCAAAACGGACTTCGATTACTATGCAAGCCCAAAAAACAAGATCCGTTTCGGCGCATTATATACCTGGCACACGTTTACGCCGAATATTCTAACGGGTCATCAGGATAGCACACAGTTCACACCGAATAATTCCAATAAAAAATACGCGCGGGAAGCGGCATTATATATTCAGGACGACTGGGAGATCAGTCAGAAAATCCAGCTTAACCTGGGATTGCGATGGAGCGGGTTTGAGCAGGTGGGGCCTTACATGCTGTACGACGTTGACCAGGACGGCAATAAAACCGACAGCACTTACTACGGGAAAGGGAAAAAAATAAAATCCTACGGAGGCCTGGAGCCGCGGGCGACTTTGCGGTTTTCAATAGATGACGCGACTTCAATCAAGGCTTCCGTTTCACGCAATCTGCAATATATTCACCTGGTCAGCAACGCAGGGACAACACTGCCTACCGATCTGTGGGTGCCCAGCACCTATCGCGTTCAACCGCAAACCAGCTGGCAGTATTCAGCGGGCGTTTTCAGAAATTTTGACGACAACATGTACGAGACGTCCGTCGAGCTTTATTACAAAAACATGGACCACCAGATCGAATATGCGGAGGGATATACGCCATCGCTGAGCGACCCCGAAAATTCTTTTGTATTCGGAAAGGGGTATGGGTACGGAGCGGAATTCTACGTCAATAAAAGCCGGGGCCGGCTCACGGGATGGATAGGCTATACCCTGTCATGGACCTGGAGGAAATTTCCCGATCTAAACGACGGCAATCGTTATCCGGCTAAATACGACCGGCGGCATGATCTGTCGGTGGTCGGCGCCTATCAGCTGAACAAAAAATGGAAGCTTTCTGCCGTTTTCGTTTACGCCAGTGGGAACGCCACTTCCTATCCTGAAAAATTTTATGTCATTGAAGGCGCTCTGAATCAGGATTACAGTGCGATCAATCAATACCGGCTGCCTGCCTATCATCGTCTCGACCTCGCCGCGATATACACGCCGATACCCAAAAAAGAAAGAAAAGTTCATGGCAGTTGGGTTTTCAGCATTTACAACGTGTACAGCCACTTGAATCCCTACTTTATCTATTTTGACCAGACAGGAAGCCCTTACGATGGTACCCTGCAAATTCAGGCCAAGAAGGTCTCTCTTTTTCCCATTTTACCTTCGGTTACCTGGAATTTTCATTTTTAGTTCCCCGTTCATGTAAAAAAGCCCGGAAGCAAAGCCTGGCTGGCTAAATTCGCCTGAAAATACTGAACATGAGAAAATATATGCTCCTATTCCTGGTGCTGTTTACGGCCGGCGCATTTGCGCAGGATAACCAGGACCCGGCCATTCTGGCCAGGATCCGCGATGAAGGGATGAACCGCTCGCAAGTAATGGACATTGCATTTTATCTGACCGATGCCAACGGTCCCCGCCTGATGCAATCGCCTGGTTATTTCAGGGCGGCCAACTGGGCAAAATCGAAGCTGGCGGCCTGGGGATTGCAGAATACGGCGCTTGAGCCCTGGGGACAATGGGGCCGGGGCTGGGAACTGGAAAAATTCTACATCGCCCTTACGGCGCCCTACTATAAACCCCTGATCGGATTCCCAAAAACATTTACTACCGGAACGCATGGCCTGCAGCATGCCCAGGTGATGCTGATCGACGTGAACGATTCATCGGATCTGGTGAAATACAAAGGCACGCTGAAAAACAGGATCCTGATCATGGTACGCCACGATTCGCTGGCCCTGGGATTCAGGCCCGATTGCAGGCGCTATACTGATGAAGAACTGAAGGAAATGGCAGACTACGACCCTAAAAATGTCCCGGCGCGATCCAACAATAATCGTTCTGCTTACGAAGCGTACCGAGCGGCGGCAAAACTGCTCATGCAGGTCAAGGAATTTGCACAATCGGAAGGCGCGCTTTGTGTGCTGACGACCGGCATCAAGAACACAGATGGAACGGTGTTCGTTCAGAATGCCGGACCCTATTCGCCGGAAACGCCGGATATGTTTAATGATGTTGCCTTGTCGCTCGAAGACTATTTGACCATAATGCGCCTGCTGCAGCATCAGATTCCGGTGCAGGTTGACCTGGAAGAGGCGACTAAAGTGTATGCAGACGATCAGAAAGGCTACAATGTGATCGGCGAAATTCCGGGAACGGACAAGAAACTGAAAGATCAGGTTGTGATGATCGGCGCTCACCTGGATTCCTGGCAGGGAGCAACCGGCGCTACCGACAATGCAGCCGGCAGTGCGGTGATGATGGAGGTTGTTCGCATACTGAAGGCCGTTGGTTACAATCCGCGCCGCACCATTCGCATCGCGCTTTGGGGTGGGGAGGAGACCGGCCTGCATGGTTCTAAAAACTATGCGATCAATCATTTCACCGATAAGGCGACAGGGAACTCGAATGCAGCGGCCGGGAAAGTATCTGTTTACCTGAATTTCGATAACGGCACCGGAAAGATCCGGGGCATTTATATGCAGGGCAATGCAGCGGCCAGGCCGGTCTTCGATAAATGGCTTGAACCGTTTCACGATCTTGGCGCCACTACCACGACCCTCAGAAATACCGGCGGCACCGATCACCTGCATTTCGATACCCTGGGGATACCGGCATTTCAGTTTATTCAGGACCCGATGGAATACGATCCCCGCACGCATCACAGCAATATGGATACTTACGATCACCTGAGCGGGGCAGACCTGAAACAGGCTGCAACGATCATCGCCAGTCTGGTTTACGATGCCTGTCAGGCCGACGAGAAGGTGCCCCGGAAACCATAGAAGATATCATGGGTTGGTATACAACGATAGGCTCCCGTTCTGCGGGGCCTATTCTATTTTCTGGTAGCGAAATGTAATGACCGCGTTTTTCTGTTCGGTAGATACAATGCGCACTTCGTAGCGTTTGTCGCCGTCGCGCACCACCATGAGGGAGGTATTGGGCGGAATGTCTCCCAGGTTTTCAGCCACCATGACCAGCTCATGCGGATGATCCGAAGGATCCACCTGGATCGTCAGCTTCAGCGGCTGATCGGAAATACGGGCCCGGGAGATGACGAGCTTGTTATCGTAATAAACCGATATGGTATCGTTATCGATGGCGCCATCATCGTAAATATTCAGCTGCACTTCAGGATTATTGACCGTAAAAGTTTTTATCACTTCATTGGAGCGATTGGTCAATACCTTCGGAAGGATCATGGGCAAAGGCTTGTTGTCAATCTGCATGGCGCTGTCGCCGCCCACTGCGTGACGCTGTTCGGGAACTGCCGTCACCGATTTCTTTTCAACCGGCGGCGATGGCTTATTGTCGGGTTTGTGCGCGGGAGCCGTCTTGGCCTTAGCTACAGGAGCGGGGGTCTTTGTCTTTCCGGAAGGCTGTGCAGGTCTTGTGACGGCCGGGGGCTTCACGGCGACAGCAGGAGGCTTTTTCGTGGCGCTTCCTGCCGGCAGGGCTTTCTTCCTTGCGGCAGCAGCCAGTTCGGCTTCTTTCTTCTCCAGAAAAGGCTCTTTTTGAAAATCGGTAGTCGTTACCTTATGCAGGAAAATAATTCCCTTGCCGCATCCGGCTAAGGAGTCATGCGTGCTGGCACTGGTATAGGTTCCCTGGAGGTATTCATCGTCCCCCAGTTTTGAATACTGCAGAAAACAGGTCATGATGCAGACGTCGCCGCCCGACATTCTCACTTCCAGTATTTTCAACTCGCGCAAGAGAACTTTTTTTGTTGCCGGGTTCACCGTGCCTTCGGCGGCAGCCTTGCCGTAGAATTCGGTATTCTTGTAAGAGTAGGTGACGGCCTGAAAGAGGCGGTTGGTCTGTGCGATCTGCACTTCGATCTTATACCGGTCATCGTAACCGGTAAGCCGTTCAAATCCGTCGTTGGAACGAAAATGTCCCCGCCAGATCCCTGTAATATCTTGGGCCTTTACTTCACCCGCCTGGACAAAGCTGCATACCAGGGCAAAACAAAGGAAGCGCAGGCCTGTTTTCATATACCGGCAAATTATTGAATATTTTATTTCGTCCCTTGCCGCTAAAACTTTATCTGGCAAGAGTTTGTTAATTTTGCAACCCTTAAAAGGGAAGCTTTAATACATGATACATATTACCCTGCCCGATGGAGCAGTCAAAACATTTGAATCCGGTACTACGGCACTGCAAATTGCCCGGTCGATCAGCGAAGGTTTGGCTAGAAAAGTCATTGCCGCTTTGGTAAACGGCGAGGTATGGGACGCCACGCGCCCGATCAACGAAGACGCCACGTTGCGGCTATTGACCTGGAGCGATGCAGAAGGGAAATCCACTTTCTGGCATTCTTCTGCACACCTCATGGCCGAGGCGGTGGAATCTGTTTTTCCTGGTGCGAAATTCTGGGTCGGCCCCGCAATTGACAACGGCTTCTATTACGACATGGATCTCGGCGACCGGCAAATTTCCGAAGAAGATCTGCGGAAGCTCGAAGTAAAGATGGCTGAACTGGCTGGCAAGAACAGCATCTACGTCCGGAAATCGATACCGAAGGATGAGGCCATCCGGTATTTCCGGGAAAAGGGAGATGAGTACAAGCTCGATCTGCTGGAAAACCTGAAAGACGGTGAAATTACTTTTTACACCCAGGGCAATTTCACGGACCTGTGCCGCGGCCCGCATATCCCGGATACCGGGTTCATCAAGGCCGTCCGGCTCACCAATATTTCCGGCGCCTACTGGAAGGGAGATGAAAAAAACAAACAGCTTACCCGGGTCTACGGTGTCAGCTTTCCCTCAAAAAAAGAACTTGACGAATACCTGCTGATGCTGGAAGAGGCCAAGAAAAGAGATCACCGCAAGCTGGGCCGTGAAATGGGGATCTATACGATGGACGACGACGTAGGGCAGGGGCTGATCCTCTGGATGCCGAACGGGACCATCATCATTGAAGAACTGGAAAAGTTAGCGAAAGAAACTGAATTAGCCGCCGGGTACAAAAGGGTAGTTACGCCTCATATTGCCAAGGAAAACCTCTACCTGACCAGTGGGCATTTACCCTATTACCAGGATAGCATGT
>DASZRP010000368.1:0-23584 GCA_035548895.1 Puia sp.
CACCAGTTAGCGATTGCTTTGTCCCGAAAGGGATACCAGGTTACCGGAAGTGACGATGAAATCTTCGAGCCCGCGCGTGGTAATCTGGCTGCCCAGGGCATTCTGCCTGCCGAAACCGGATGGTTCCCTGAAAAGATCCAGCCCGGTCTGGACGCTGTGATCCTGGGGATGCATGCCAAGGCCGATAATCCAGAACTGCTTAAAGCACAGGTACTTAACCTGAAAATATTTTCTTTCCCCGAGTACATATTCCGGGAGAGCCGCGATAAAAAGCGCGTGGTAATAGGCGGCAGCCACGGTAAAACGACCACTACTTCCATGATCATGCATGTACTGCAGGGGGCAGGGGTGGATTTCGATTACCTGGTCGGCGCCAGGTTGCCGGGTTTTGAGTTTGCCGTCAAAGTCAGCCACGCTCCGCTGATCGTTTGCGAAGGGGATGAATACCCAGCCAGCGCACTGGAAAAGCGGCCTAAATTTCATTTTCTCCACCCGCATATTGCCATTATTACCGGTATCGCCTGGGATCATATTAATGTCTTTCCCACTTTTGATTTTTACCTTGAACAGTTCCGGATCTTCATCCGGCAGATCGAGCCGGGGGGCATACTGTTCTATAACGAAACCGACGAGGTATTGAAGCAGCTGGTTCAGCAGGAGCATCCCGATATCCGGATACAAGGTTACGGCATTCCCCCGCACCAGGTTCATCAGGGAATCACCAGCGTAACCTTGGACGGCATTACCAGCCCGCTGCGGGTCTTCGGCCTGCATAACCTGCTGAATTTAAATGCCGCCTGGCTGGTTTGCCGAGAGCTCGGCCTATCGGCATCCATATTTTTGAAGCAGATCGCCGGGTTTACCGGTGCATCCAAACGGCTGGAACTATTGGCCGAAAAGGGAAATACCCGGGTTTACCGCGATTTTGCCCATGCCCCTTCCAAGGTAAAAGCAACCATTGCGGCAGTGAAAGAACAGTTTCCGGGCAGGCAGCTGATCGCCGTGCTTGAGCTTCATACCTATAGTAGCCTCCAGGCTTCGTTTTTAGAAGAATACCGGGGCTCGCTCGATCCGGCCGATAAGGCCGCTGTATTCTATTCGGCGCATGCCCTGGAGCTTAAACGCCTGCCTCCGCTGGATCCGGATACCGTAAAAAAAGGTTTTGGTAACCAGGAACTTACTGTGCTGACTTCGGCACAGGAATTGTCATCCTGGTTAAAGGCCCAGCGCTACCAAAACACCAACCTGTTGATGATGAGTTCCGGTCAGTATGACGGACTGGATATCGTTAAATTTGCCAAAGAAATTACTGCATAACCCTGATTCATGTTAAACTTAACCAGACCCCTGGCGGTTATTGACCTCGAAACGACTGGTACAAACCTCGCCACCGACAGAATAGTAGAAATAGCAATTGTAAAGCTGATGCCCGATGGCAGCCGGGTGGTAAAACACAAGCTGATCAATCCGGAAATGCCGGTACCAAAGCAGGCTTCTGATATTCACGGTATTACCGATGAAAAGCTCAGGGAAGCGCCCACTTTCCGCCAGGCGGCCAACGAACTGAAACAATTCCTGGACCATAGCGACCTGGCGGGTTACAATTCAAACCGCTTCGATATCCCCCTGCTGGTGGAAGAGTTTCTGCGGGTAGGAATTGAGCTCGATATCCGGGGACGAAAGCTGGTCGACGTGCAGCGCGTGTTTCACCTGATGGAACAGCGCACGCTCTCTGCAGCCTATCGTTTCTATTGCGACAAATCGCATGACGGCGCCCATAGCGCCCAGGCAGACGCCGAGGCAACGCTGGAAATTCTCCAGGCACAGATCGTCCGCTATCCGCAATTAGGCACCGATCTGGACGGAGTCATAAAATTTACAGGTGAGGAACAACTTGTGGATTTCGCGAGGCGGTTTTCTATGGAAAATGGAGTGGAAGTCTTTAACTTCGGAAAGCACAAGGGAAGAGCCGTTGCCGACGTCCTGAAAAATGAGCCACAGTATTACGATTGGATGATGAAGGGGGATTTCCCCATGCATACCAAACAAAAGCTAACCGAAATATTCAACCGGACCATGCTGAAGAAAGATAAAACGGTTAGTTAAGATTGACCTGCGGCCCGGAAAACGGAATATCAATCGTTAAATTTGCAGTTTACAATAGTCCATTGGAGAAAATCGTAATTATACCAACGTATAACGAAAAAGAGAATGTTGCTGCCATCATAGAGGCCGTCTTCAATCTCGGGCAGGGTTTCCATGTGCTGATCATCGACGACAGCTCACCCGACGGCACAGCAGCTATTGTCCGTGACCTGCAGCAAAAATACCCCGACCGGCTTTTCCTGGAAGAAAGAAAGGGCAAGCAGGGCCTGGGGACCGCCTATATTCATGGCTTCCGCTGGGCTGTCGACCGCGACTATGAATATATCTTTGAAATGGACGCGGATTTCTCCCACAATCCGAAAGACCTCGAACGGCTCTATGAAGCCTGCAAATACGAACACGCCGATGTAGCCGTGGGATCGCGCTATGTGAAAGGTGGCGGGAATGTCAACTGGCCGGCCGACCGTATCCTGCTCTCCAAAGGAGCTTCCATCTATACCCGGCTGATTACCTGGATGCCTATCCAGGACCCGACCGCCGGTTTTGTCTGCTATACAAAGGAAGTACTGCAAACCATTAACCTCGACGAGATCCGTTTTACCGGGTACGCTTTCCAGATCGAGATGAAGTTCGCCGCCTGGAAGCTGGGCTTTAAAGTAAAGGAAGTGCCAATTATTTTCGAAGACCGCAAGCTGGGCGTTTCCAAAATGAATAAGGGCATTGTGAAGGAAGGCATTTTAGGCGTGCTGAACCTCCGCTGGCAGTCCCTGTTCAAGAGCTATCGTAAAAGGGTCAAAAACACGTTTCCCATGGTGAACCGCCTGGCGCAAAATATGGCGGTAGAGGGAAAATGATCTTTCTTTGCTTTCTTCATGAAGAAAGCTTTTATCCAACTCCATATCGCTGTTTTTCTCGCCGGCTTTACCGGCGTATTGGGCAGGCTGATCACGCTGAATGAGTCGCTGCTGGTTGCTTACCGTCTCCTGATCACCTGTGCAGCGCTTTGGTTGATACATGCACTGGCAAAGAAACCGCCACAGGTCTCGCGATCGCAGATCATGCAGGCGGCCGGCATTGGTTGCATCCTGGTGCTGCACTGGGTCACTTTCTATGCCGGTATAAAATTCGGCACCGTCTCCACGGCGCTCGTCTGTTTTTCCGCCATCGGCTTCTTTACGGCTATTCTCGAACCCCTTCTCCTGCACAAGCCCTTCGACCTGATGGAGATTCTCCTGGGCCTGCTCGTCATCGCCGGCATCAGCATCGTATTCCATTTCGATTCGCGCTATAAGACCGGAATTATCATCTCGCTGATCTCGGCGCTGCTGGCCAGTATATTTCCAGTGCTGAACCGTCCGCTGCTCAGGACGATGAACGTAGAGGCAGCTACCCGTTATCAGCTTACCGGGGGATTTATTTTTATGTGCGCCCTGCTTCCCTTTTACCTCCGTTATTTCGACGTCACGCGATGGGTCCCCTCGGCCGAGGACTGGTTTTGGCTGGTCTTTTTAGCTCTCGTATGTACCGTGCTTGCCTATTCGCTTTCGATGAGCGCATTGCAGAAAATTCCGGCTTTCACCGTGAACCTGACCTACAACCTCGAACCGGTATATGGTATTGCCCTGGCCTTTCTGATTTTTCGCGAGGATAAATCTGTGAGTGCGGGATTCTACTATGGGCTCGCACTGATCATAACGGCGGTGATTCTGCAGACTCTCCGTCTGCGCAAAATATCGAAACAGGAAGTTCAGGCGGCGCTGCCCGAAATGTAGCGCACGAGACTGCGTTTGGCCACCGGCAACAGGGTTTCATCAAGGGGAAATTTCAGGCTGGTTTCTATCGAATACACTGCCGGATGGGCGAAATTTTTATATCGGGAAAGCAGCTCGGCCTTGATCTGTTCACAGGTATTGTTCAGGCTGCGCCGCCAGCTATCGATATATTCCGTATGCATGCCGCGATATTTTTCATCATGCTTTTCAAAAAAGCTGATCCGGTAACTGTAAACCCGGGTTGCATGCGTAGATCCTTCGCTGAGCAGGAAATAGCCCTCCTGCGTATTTAATGGCATGATGCCTACCGGCTGGATATTCAGCTTGTCTTCTACGAATTCATAAATTTCTGTGCCATTGGTAATGGCTGTTCTCATATGTTTGGCTGAATATTCGATGATCGCTTCGAGCTCCTGCATCAGCTCATCATCCTGGATCATCTGCTCATAGAGCACCTGCAGCTTTTCGATCTGCACGCCGGAGAGTTTTTTGGGAAACTGTTCCTGCAGGTATTTTTTGTTCTCGCGAAAAGCGACGAGATTATTATAGTGAAAGATCACTTCCGCGAGCTGGGGATAGAGTTTGTTCTCCCGGAAATGACGATTGATTTCCTGGAGATAGGCCAGCAGCGTATATTTTTTCAGTTCGAAATCAATATAGCCGTCGGCAAACCAGGTTTCGGATAATGTTTTCATCGTACCGGTTTATTGTTGAACGCTAAAAAGCGCGATTTTATTTGATGACAGATGATAGATGACTGATGACAGTTGACGGCTTTTTGTGAAATGTGTTGCCTGTAATCAATCAGCCTGGTTCACAGGATGCCTGTCATCTGCCATCTATCATCTATTAAAAGCCTCCAGCTCCCTCGCCACAGCACTCAAAAACCCCGCTCCCACACTGCCATCGATGATGCGGTGGTCGTAGCTGAGCGAGAGATACATCATGTGACGAATGCCAATCGTATCGCCCTGTTCGGTCTCGATAACCACGGGACGTTTTTTGATAGCGCCCACAGCTAAAATAGCCACCTGCGGCTGATTGATGATGGGCGTGCCCATGAGGCTTCCGAATACCCCCACATTGGTGAGCGTGAAACTGCCGTCCTGGATATCCTCGGGCTTCAATTTGTTGTCCCGGGCCTGGGAAGCCAGGGTATTGACCTGTCGCGCCAGACCGACCAGGTTATAATTATCGGCGTTCTTAATTACCGGCACAATCAGGCTGCCCGAAGGCAATGCAGTAGCCATGCCGATATTGATATCTTTTCGCAAAATGATCTTGTCGCCCTGCACCGAGCTATTGATGAGCGGATATTTCTTGATGCACTTGATGATGGCTTCGATGAACAGGGGTGTATAGGTAAGCTTGGTGCTTTCCCTTTTTTCAAATTCATCTTTCTCTTTCTCGCGCCACACAACGAGGTTGGTCACGTCGGCCTCGGCAAAGCTGGTCACGTGGGGACTGGTCTGCTTGCTGCGCACCATATGCTCGGCGATCAGCTTGCGCATGCGGTCCATTTCCAGGATTTCCGTATTGCCTCCGAAAGAGTATACCGGCGCCGGACCTGATTTAATGGGTTCGGTTGCTGCAGCATTCACTTCCGGCCTGCTCGCATAAACAGTTTCAACCGGCTGTTTCTGATAGCTGCCGTTTTCACGGCGACTGGAAACATACTGGAGAATATCTTTTTTGGTCACCCGCCCTTCATTGCCGGTCCCCGGTATTTTTTCCAGCTCGCTCATCGCGATCCCTTCATTGCCTGCAATATTCAAAACAAGCGGGGAATAGAACCGGTTTCCGTTTCCGTTCGACCGGGCAGGCTGTTCTGAAGCAGCGGCGAATACGGGTGACTGTTCTACCGACGCTACGAATGGCGTATCTGGGCGTTCCACCGGAATGGCCGCCGGTTCCGGCTTTGATGGTTCCGGTTGAACCGGAGCAGATTCAGCCGGTTCTTCGACAGCCGTTCTTATTCTGGCGATGACCGTACCGACGGGCACCACCTCATTTTCCCTGAAAAGGATCTCCTCAAGCACGCCGGCTGCGGTGGAAGGTACTTCGCTGTCCACCTTGTCGGTGGCAATGTCTAACAAAGTCTCATCCATTTTGACGGGGTCGCCAGGCCGCTTATGCCACTTTAAGATCGTGGCTTCCATAATGCTCTCACCCATTTTCGGCATGAACAGATCTACCAGGGCCATGATGATGAACTTTAGGTTCGGTCAAATGTAAATATTAATTATTAATTAAGTCGCCGGGCTTCCCGCTGCGGGTTGGGAAAGAATGAATTTTCTTAACAAGTTCAGCACATGAGTTCCGGTCAGCTCGATATTCCGCTGGCGGTCGAAGCGAAACCAGAGCTTGCGCGCTTCAATAGCCTGCCTGTTTCCGGCAGCAATCCAAACGGTGCCGACAGGTTTGATTTCCGTTCCGCCGTCGGGCCCCATGATACCGGAAGTGGCAATCGCGTAGTCGCTGCTAAACAAATCGAGCGTGCCCCGGATCATTTCACGAACCGTTTCTTCGCTGACCGCGCCAACGCGGCCCAGGGTTTCTTCTCCAACCTGCAATACCTGCTGCTTAATGCGGTTCTGATAAGGGATCACGCCGCCTTCGAAATATTGACTGGAGCCAGGAATCGAAGTGATGAGATGCGCAACATAGCCGCCCGTGCAGCTTTCTGCAGTAGCCAGGGTTTGTTTCCTGCTCTTCAGCAATCGCCCTACGGCCTCCTGCAGGGTAATGTCTTCGTCGGCGACCATCCACTCCTTTGTCAGCCCTTTCAACAGCTCAAACAGGGCATTGATCTCCTGTGACACGCGTCCGGCATCATGCCCTGTACCGGTGAGGCGTAGACGAACCATACCATAGGCCGGGAGATAGGCTAATCGTACGTAAGCCGGAAGGGCTTTTTCAAATTCGAGGATATGTTCTGCCAGGGCGGATTCGCCGATGCCTGCCGTCAGCACGGTGCGATGTGCAATAAAAGGCAGCTCGAATTTCCGTCGGAGCAGGGGGATCACATCGTCGGTCATCATACCCTTCATTTCATGGGGAACGCCGGGCATGGACACAAAAATCTTTCCCTCTTTTTCAAACAGCATGCCTGGCGCCGTGCCGCGCTTATTCTGGATCACCTGGCAGGAAGCGGGCACCTCCGCCTGTTTCAGGTTGCGTTCGATGACCGGTCTGTTAAAAACCTTTTCGAAGATATATTTCACATTGGCCAGGGCTTCCGGGTTCACTACGAGCTTTGTTTCAAAATAAGCGCAAAGCACTTCCTTGGTCAGATCGTCGTCCGTAGGCCCAAGCCCACCGGTGATAAGGATCACCTCCGAAACAGCGGCTTCCTCATCCAGGGCATCGGCGATGGCCGAGACCCGGTCGCCGACAGCCACGCGCCGGTTCACCCAGATACCCGCTTTATTCAGCTCCTGAGCCATCCAGGCACTGTTGGTATCGACCACCTGTCCAATTAATAGTTCATCTCCAATGGTAATTATCGAAGCATTGATCATAACGGGGTCTTTACAGCCGGAATTTTCCAAACGGTCCGGCGCTAAGATTGAAAAAACGGGGCCAGCAGGTTGAACAGGGTTTCGGGCATCTTGCTTTTCTCGAAGGTTTCCATCTTAACGAAGTAAAGCGTCACCTTGCCCAGGGTGAGCAGTTTCTTTTCCTGATTATATACTTCGTGCTCGAAATGGATTTTATGGTCTGTCGGCAACTCCCGCAGCAGCGTCTTGATGGTTAAGAGATCGTCGTAATGCGCGGGGCGAAGATACTTGGTCTGCATCTCGACCACGGGCATAATAACGCCCAGCGCTTCCATTTCCTTATAGGTGAATCCGAGCTTGCGTATCGATTCGGCCCGGGCCACTTCGAAATACTGGGCATAGTTCCCGTAGTAAACCACATTCATCTGATCGGTTTCTGCGTAGCGTACCCTGATTTGTGTTTCTGTGATAAACATTGAACTGAATTGCCGGCTTATTTGCCCATCATGCCATCTACGCTGACCCGGCCCGGACCTATCCACATGATGGTAAACGCGCTGGTAAGATAAATGATCGCCAGGTCCATATTCCGCAGAGGCTGCCCCTTGTGATAAAGAAAAACGGCACAGGCCAGGTTCAGCACGATCACAAAGGCCGCAATGCGGGTAAAGAGCCCGAGCACTAAAAACATCGAACAAAAAACTTCTGCAAAAATAGAAAGCAGCAGCGTATTGCGATGGCCGATTTGAAAAGGATCAAAAAAATTGCCGGACATAGACCGGAAATTGGAGATCTTGGGCAGCCCGTGCGCCACCAGCAGCATCAGTCCGGTGACGACCCGCTGCACCAGCAGCGCGAAATTGAATGCATTATCGGAATAGGTGGTGGAGAGGAGCTTTTTCATTCGGCTAATTTGTAAATCAAATGTACTGTCTTTTGCGTTTGTTCTAAGGAAATGTTAATCCTCGCAGTTATCCACACCTGTTTGGAACAATCTTTGGTTATAGAGGAAATAATTCACAAACTTGAGCGCGTGTTTAACTCTATCCGGATGAAACGTATATTTTTTCCGTTCCTCCTGTTTTCTCTTTTTTCCGCAAAAGCCCAGCAGACGCTATACCTGAATGATCCGCAGGCAGCCTACAAGCAAGCCCAGGAATATTACCAAAAGCAATATTACAGTCTCGCCTATCCGATTTTCAAGGAGCTGGAGCAGGACCAGCAGAACCTCTTGCAGTCGCGCGAGTCCTTCGAATATCAGAACGTGCATTTCTATACCCTGGTCTGCTCCCTGAACCAGGACGATAGCGCTGCCGTCGCCCCTTCGCAGCAATTTATCGCCCGGGAAAACAATATCGCCCGCTCCCAGATGCTCAGCTATCATTTAGCCGAATATGAATTCCGCCGGGGAAATTATGAGTCGGCGTTGAAGCTGTATGAATCGGCCGGCATCGACAACCTCACCAATACCGAGATTGCCAATGAGAAGTTTCACCAGGGCTATGCTTATTTTGTAAAGCAGGACTTTGACAAGGCCAAGCCGCTGATGGACGCCATCCGGCAATTGCCCAAAGACCCCAACTACATCGACGCGAACTACTATTACGGTTATATATCCTTCTACCAGAAAAAATACAGCGATGCGGCTGCGGCTTTCGCCATAGTGGAAAAGGATCCGAAATACAGCAATATGGTGCCTTACTATATTGCCAATATCTATCTTGTACGTGGTCAGCGCGATCAGGCCATTTCCTATGCTGCGTCCAAGCTCAATAGCGGCAACCAGTATTATGACGCGGAGCTGCGGGAGTTAGCCGGGCATGGTTATTACGAGCAAAAAGATTTCGCCAAAGCGCTGCCCTATCTCGAGGCTTATGTCGCTAAATCCAAAAAGGTATCTCGCCAGGATATGTTCGAGCTGTCGTACTGTTATTATCAGCTCAAGAACTATCCCAAGGCGATAGAAGGATTCAAGCAGCTCGGCGGCGTGGAAGATTCCTTAGCCCAGAACGCCATGTACCTGTTGGGGGACAGCTACCTGAAGACCGGCCAGAAGGCCAATGCCCGCAATGCCTTCCTGTTCTGCGCTTCCAACAGCAGCTACCCCGCACAGAAAGAAATATCCCGCTTTCACTATGGAAAGCTTTCCTACGAGTTGGGTTATCCCGACGAGGCGCTCACCAGTTTGCGGAGCTTCCTGGTCAGCTATCCGCAGTCAACTTATGCGCCGGAGGCGAGGGAGCTGCTGCTGAATGTGCTTGCCAACACAAGCAACTACAAAGATGCACTGGCGCTCATGGACAGCGTGCGTAATCCTTCGGAAACGGTGCGGGCGCTGCACGTGAAAGTGCTCTATGGCCGGGCTACCGAACTGATCAACGACGGTATGCTTTCGGCTGCCAACGACCTGCTCGATCAGGCGCTGAAAGAACGAAACAACACTGCCCTGCTGCCCGATATCAATTTCTGGAAAGGGGAGATCGCCTATCGCGCCAACAAACCCGCGGAGGCCATTCCCTATTTCTACGAATACCTCAAAATGCCTGTATCGCATGGGGAGGTTAATCCTGCCAATGCGAAATACACCCTGGGATATTGCTACCTGAAGCAGGAGAACTATAACCAGGCGCAAAGCTTTTTTGAGCAGGTGATTCGCAATCCGCGCATCAATGCATCGCCCCTGGAACAGGATGCTTTCATCCGCGATGCGGATTGTTACTATATGAACCGCGATTATAAGACGGCGGTGCCGATGTACCGGAAAGTGCTTGATTATTCCTGGTCTGCCGGCGACTACGCCACTTTCCAGCTTGCGATGGTGGCTGGTGTGAATTCATCGTCTGAAAAGATCTCCCTGTTGAACAGCCTGATCCGTAAGTATCCGGGATCGGACCTTGTTCCCGATGCCAATATGGAGATCGCGAATACCTACCTGTCGAATGAAAACTTCCGCGAATCGCTGCCCTATCTGAAAAATGTATTGAATGCCAAAGGCAGCGATGCGCTCAAGCCGAGAGCCTATCTGCGTTCCGGTCTCGCTTACTATAACCTGCAGAACAATTCCGAGGCCCTGAATCAATACAATCAGCTGCTGAAGCAATATCCGAATTCCCAGGAAGCACAGGAGGCGTTGGACAATGCAAAGTCTATCTATGTTGCCGAGGGCCGCTCCGCCGAATACGTCAATTTCGCCAAGTCGATGGGCGTATCGGTTTCCGCCAGCCAGGAAGATCAGTTGGCTTATGAAGAAGCCGAAGTGCAATTCAACAACGGCAACTTCCCTTCGGCTCAACAGAAATTTGAAGACTATCTAAGTAAATTCCCGGACGGTAAGTACGCACTCGAAGCCAATTTTTATAAGAGCGAGATGTACGCGAATCAGAAGAACTGGGCGAAGGCAGTCACCGGTTACCAGATCGTGGCTGATAAAGCGCCCAATAAGTTTGCGGAAAAATCGCTCTTGCAGGCTGCGCGCATCAATTTCTTCTACCTGAAAGATTACGCGAAGGCCGAGACCTATTTTACGAAGCTCAAGGATTTTGCCAGTTCCCAGGAAAATAAAATGGAAGCCATGCGCGGATTGCTGCGCAGCCAGTACGAACTGCAGCACTGGTCAGCCGCAACCGACAATGCGAAGGACCTGCTCGACCAGAAAGGCATCGGTTCAGACGATAAGATCATCGCCAATATGATCATCGGGAAATCTTACGTCACCAACGGACAATGCGAGCAGGCGATCCCTTATTTGAAAGCGGTGGTTTCGATGAGCCGGGCTGCCTATGGAGCGGAAGCGCAGTATCAGATTGCGGAATGCCAGTTCAACCAGAACCGGTTGAAGGATGCGGAGAAATCAGCATTTGAAGTGATCCACAAATCCGGTTCATACGAAGTCTGGGTAACCAAATCCTATTTGCTGCTTGGGAATATTTATTTAAAAGAAAAAGACTATTTCAACGCCAAAGCGACTTTCCAGAGCCTGGTGGAAAATGCCGGGAACGATGAACTGAAAGCCCAGGCGCAGCAGGGGCTTGATCAGGCTAAAGCGGAAGAGTCCAGGAATAGTAAAATCAGCAATGAAAACTGATATGCGACCCTATAACAACCTGAAAGGATTTCTTTGTGTGCTGGCCTGTCTGTTGCTGGCTACCGGCGCCCTGCATGCGCAGGATACGACCAAACGGAGAACCATCAACGTTACTTCTACCTTTAAACCTTCGCTTCGAAACAGCGCTAAAATAAATTTCAACGCGCAGGCGCCGATTACCGATACCGCACATCCACATCTTAACTATAACCTGCCGGTACAGTTTCTCAATCTGCAGTATCAGCCGGTGGGATTGAGCCCGGTCGCGCTGCCCGGCGATACGCTGAAGGTCTGGAATAACGACAACTATATTAAACTGGGCGTCGGCAATGTGCACCTGCCTTACGGGAAAGTCGGCCTGAGTTTCGGTGACCGGAAATATACTTTCTTCAATGTGCTTGCCGAAGGCTATTCCTCCAAAGGCGACCTGAAATACCAGGAGAACAGCCTGTTCAGGGCGGCGATCACCGGAACGGTGAAAACGCCTTCCAACCTGGAATGGACGGGAAAGCTGGGCTTTCGCGGCGACGGCTATTATCTCTATGGTTTTCAGCCGAGCGACCTGGATTTTCCCAAGAGCGCGCTGCAGCAGCAGTTCCTGACCTTTGAAGGCCGGATTGGCCTGCGCAATTCGGTCCCTACTGCTTACGGGCTTACTTACAATCCAAATATCAAGGTCATTGCTTTTGGCGATAACCTCACGCCACGCGGCACCGAGATCAATACGGTGGTGAATCTGCCATTAGAGAAAACCGTCGGTGATCATTTTGCGATCGATCTGGGCGTTACCGGCGACTTCACACGGTATTCCGTAAACGATGTATTCACCATCAACAATAACCTGTTCTATGTTTCTCCGGCCGTGGTGTATCACGATGATAATCTCTCCATTCACGCCGAGCTGACGCCATCCTGGGATCGCAGCGATTTTCATCTCCTGCCCAATTTCGCGGCCGACTATACCACCAACGATAAGAAATTCACACTCTTCGGCGCTTTCAGCAGCTACTACCTGAAGGGAAGCTATCAGCGTTTCGAGACGATCAATCCCTGGCTCTGGCAGCCCACTGAGCTGATGAGCACGCGCGTGCAGGAGCTTTACGGCGGTATCAAAGGTTCTCTCACGAATCATATTTCCTATTTAGCCAAAGCCGGGATGTCGGAATACCACGACATGCCCCTTTTTGTGAACGACAGCCTGGACGGCAAGAATTTCCGGATCATCTATGAACCGAAGCTGAATGCGTTCAATGTACACGGCGAGCTCAGCTATACTCAGGGGGAACAGTTCACGGCGACTGCCGGGCTCACGTTTCGGAATTTCAAAACTAAGCAGGAATATCGCGCCTGGGGCATGCTGCCGTTCGAATTCAATGCCAACCTTCGCTGGCAGATCATCCGGGATCTCTGGTTCAAGGCCGATCTCTGGGCCTTCGACGGAGGCGCTTATCGGGACCTCAACAAGGATGCGCGCACGGGCAAAGGAGGCTTCGACCTGAACGCCGGGCTGGAATTCCGGATCGCGCGCCAGTTTAACCTCTGGCTGCAGATGAACGATATCTTCAATGATAAATATCAGCGCTGGAATCAGTATCCTGTTTATGGATTTAATATCTTAGGGGGCGTGATTTTCACCTTTGGGTGGAAAAAATAATCTTCCGACATGTACGCCATACTGAACAGCTATCTTTTTCAGCATAAGCAGATCAGCATTCCCGGCCTGGGCACCATCTTCATGGAGCTTAGTCCCGCGAAGCTGGATACGGCAGCGAGAACCATTCGTCCGCCGGCCTATTCATTCCGGTTCGACAAATATGTAGACTCGCCGGACAAGACTTTTTTTTCATATCTGGCGAACCGCCAGCAGATCCCCGAATATGAAGCGCTGCGGCAATACAGCGAATTCGCTTATGCCCTGCGCGATCGACTGAACCACCTGGAAGAAGCAGTCTGGGATGGCGTCGGTTCATTCCACCGCGACCTGGAAGGCAATATTCATTTCGAGTCGGCGCTGCAGCAGCCGGCCTTTCTGCAGGCTGTGCCTGCCGAGAAAGTGATCCGCGCCGATGCACGTCATACCCTGCTTGTCGGCGACCGCGAGCGCACCAGCGATGAAATGAGCCAGTGGTTCTCCGAAGAGCAGGACAAAGGAAAACATCTGTGGTGGATCATTGGCCTGGTGACCGGCATCGCCGCTGCGCTCATCATTCTCTTTCACTTCTCCGCCCATGGCTGGAAAGTGGAATCGACCGGCAACCAGCAGACGCTGAAAGTGGATCATTAATGTCCTGGAATACCTGGCAGATATTCTTCAATAATAAATACTGATGAGAAAAACTTTAGTACTACTGCTTTGCATTGCAATCGCCCCGGCCCTGTTTCCTGTTTCCGGGCTTGCTCAGAACGGTAAAATAGAAGCCGACATTCAAAAGGCGATGAAGGAACACAACATCATCGGCGTATCGACCGCCGTGGTGAAAAAGGGAAAAATTATTTATGTCCATTCCTTTGGCCTGAAGGACGTGGAAAGCAACACGCCGCTGAGCGACCAGGATATTTTCCGGATCGCCTCCATTTCCAAATCTTTCTCGGCGACATCCATTATGCAACTGGTGGAAGCCGGCAAGCTGTCGCTCGACGATGATTTCAGCAAGCTTGTCGGGTTTACCGTGCGCAACCCGAAATACCCCGATATACCGATCACCCTGAAGATGGTGCTGTCGCATCGGTCAAGCATCAACGATAGTCAGGGCTATTTTACTTTCGACGTCATCAATCCGGCTAAAAACCCCGACTATGCCAAATGCTATAATGACTATGCGCCGGGCCAGGGTTATCAATACTGCAATCTCAACTTCAACATGGTGGGCGCGGTGATTGAAAGGGCTTCGGGCGAACGCTTCGACAACTACGTAAAACGGCATATCCTCGACCCGCTCGGTTTATACGGCGGCTATTGTGTCGACTCGCTGGACAGCCGCCTGTTCGTTACGCTGTACGACTACGATTCCGCCACGCAAAAGCTGGTAGCCCAGCCCATGGCCTATGCGCCTCGTCGCGAGGAAATAAAAAACTATGTGCTGGGATACAGCACGCCGGTCTTTTCTCCTACGGGCGGTATGAAGATCTCGGCTACCGGTTTAGCCACGTACATGATCATGCACATGAACCATGGCGAATATCACGGTGTGCGGATCATCAGCACAAAAAGATCGAAGCTGATGCAGAAAAAAATCTCCGAAGAAGAAGGGTATGGACTGGCCATCACCAACGTGACCAACATGATCTATGGTCAGCAGCTCACCGGGCATACCGGCTCGGCCTATGGCCTGCACAGTGCGATGTTCTTCAATCGGAAAAAGCACTATGGGATCGTGGCGATCATCAATGGCTGCGACCCGACGGAGCTGGACGGGTTCACTACCGCCCAGCGTGCGGTGATGAGGGCGTTGTATGAAGATGTGGTGAAATAGCATACCGGCCTGTTTTTTGCTGCTAAGCGGTTGAGACTTTCACCGCAGCCGATCTTTAATTTATTTTCAATTCTCTTCGGTTTTACAGGCATTTCTGATATGACCGTCAACCGTTGGTTGCCGGCCGTTGATCGGTTTTGACAGCGTCTTCCTCTGGTATGGAACCGGGAATCCTTCGATATTTATTCTGACCAAGTCCGTACGAAGTCCGTTATTAACGGAGTTGGTACGGACTTGGTACGATTTATGAGCGAATTAATACCGGACTTAAATTGGACTAATTATGGCTAAAACAGGAGCTATTCCGCTGAAAGGGAAGATAAGTAACCTGATTTTTTATGAATTCTGGGGTATTCCCTGTGTAAGGACAACGCCCTCGAAAGTGCGGCAGACAAAATCCACCAAAGCCAATGCCAAACTCTTCGGCGTGGCTGTTTCCATGTCGGCTGCCCTGCGGGAGGGGTTAGTCAGTTTCCTCCCGGAGGATAAAGGCAGGAAGATCATGTACCGGCTTAACAATGCCCTGCTTCAATGGTTAAAGTATTACGAGCCGGATGCCAAAGGCCTGTCGGTTGATCTGCGGGAAATAAACGAGCTGCAGTTTAACGAGGCTTGCTCCCTTTCCCTGCGCCTGGGCGCACGGGTAAAGGCAGACTGGAGTAACCCCGACCGGGTAATAATTCAAATCCCCGCGCTGATCCCGACGGAAGCCATTGCCGCTCCTGCACATACAGGATCTGTTATCTGGCATATTGCCGTGACCGGCTGCACACAGGGAAACAACGCCCGGCTGACCAAACGGGCTGCGGCGGATTTTGAATTGCCTTATACATCCGATAAACTCCCCACCCGGCAAATCGAACTTCCATTCAAATTAAATCCCGGAGAACTGGCGATAGCGGCAATCAGTCTTCAATACCGCATTGCCAAAGGCAGCGGTTCATCGATCGTTTCCAACCCGAAATGGCTGCCTTCGGGTATTGTTGCATCTGCGTATTGCCGATAGGGCTTTTATCTTACATTAGTTTCGATCCCGAACTGTGCAGTCTCGAAATCAATGCCGTGTCTACTTTCTAAATGCGTCTCGACGGTAGCAGTCACTTGGCTAATGATTGCATTTCCACTGCTGAATCAGCCCCATTAGAACAGTTCTCATATCTATGAATTTTACCGGTTCGTGGTATTGTATCTAACAGATTGTTCCTGCAATTTCGGATTTGGGTTTAAAATTTCCATTCTTTTGAGAAAAGGCAGGTTCGGAAATGTGAAAAAACAGTAGCGCTTCTTTTTATAATTGATCGCTTGCTGTTATAGGTATGGCAAAGAACAAGAAAATATCTGTCCATGGCGTAGATATTCTCCTGTATGAGAATAATAGCAACGACTTTATTTCCCTGACAGATATTGCACGGCATAGAAATCCGGAACATACGGATACTGTCATACAGAACTGGATGAGAAACCGGAATACCATCGAATTATTGGGGTTTTGGGAAACGATTTACAATCAGGACTTTAAATCCCTCGAATTCGAGGGGTTTAGAAAACAAGCCGGTCTGAACAGTTTTGTAATGACTCCCAAAAGATGGATTGAGGCTACCGCCGCCATCGGCATGACCTCTAAATCTGGAAGACACGGAGGTACTTTTGCCCATAAAGACATTGCCCTGGAGTTTGCTTCATGGATATCCATCGAATTTAAGTTGTATATAGTTAAAGAATTTCAGCGTTTGAAAGACGATGAAAATAATCGCCTGCAATTCGAATGGAGCTTGCAACGCACTATTTCTAAAATCAATTATCGTGTGCATACAGATGCGATCAAAGAAAACCTGATACCCCGGGAAATCACTAAACAGTGGAAAAATTTTATTTATGCGAGCGAAGCAGATTTAATTAACGTCGCATTTTTTGGAATTACAGCAAAGGAATGGAGAGACAATCACCAGGATAAAAGCGGGAATATCAGGGATTATGCAACATTGGAACAACTGGTAGTATTGAGTAATATGGAAAGTATTAATGCCTTGCTTATCCAACAGAACCTGCCACAGAACGAGCGACTGATGCAGCTCAACAGAGTCGCCATCACGCAAATGAAATCACTGGCCGAAAACAGCGTAGTTAAGAAACTCAAAAATAGCAAATAGACAATGCCGAACTACCATCATAGCGGAGAGCGCCCAGGCAGAGTTGATGAAAATCCCCTAAAAACAGTAGCTTCGCTGCGGACTTTAACCGGTGTTGATCAATTGAATGAGAGAGCAATCCTGTCGGAGCCGGTCAATACTACCCAAAGATCATGGATCCCACTTTTCCCGCTATTCACTGCCCCGTTTGTCAAAGCGACCGCCTGCATTTTGCCCTGCGAGTGAAGGATCATTCCGTCTCCGGAGAATATTTCGATATCTGGGAGTGCGATCAATGCAGTTTCCGGTTCACTGCCAATGCCCCTGCGGCTGATCAGATCGGACGGTATTACCAGTCGGACAATTATATTTCGCATAGCAATACCCGTGAGGGATTGGTAAACAGCCTGTACCACCGGGTGCGTGTTCATACTTTACGCACTAAATATAAATTGATCTGCTCGGCCACCGGCCTGAAGCAGGGTGCTCACCTCGATATCGGTGCCGGCACCGGCGCCTTTGTGCAATACATGAATCAGCAGCGCTGGAAGAGCACGGGCATCGAGCCCGATGATACGGCAAGGGCGGTGGCATTAAAAGACCATCAGACGCAATTGCTTCCAGCGGATGCACTCGCGGAGTTACAACCATCCTCCTTCGATGCCGTGAGCCTCTGGCATGTGCTGGAGCACGTACACGATCTCTATCCCTATCTCGCGCAGATAAAAAAAATACTCCGTCCTTCCGGCAGGGCCTTTATCGCCGTGCCCAACTATACAAGTTACGACGCAAAGAAGTATGGCGCCAACTGGGCCGCCTACGACGTGCCCCGGCATCTCTATCATTTTTCATCGGCATCCATGAAGTGGCTGGTCAATGCCGCCGGGTTGAAACTGATCCGCATTCAGCCCATGTGGTTCGATAGTTTTTATATCAGCCTGCTAAGCGAGCAATATGCGAAAGGAAGATCTTCTTTGGTCAGCGGATTTCTGACGGGGGCCATTTCAAATATCAATGCCCTCTTTAACAGGGAGCGGTGCAGTTCGCTGATTTATATTATTGGATGACAGATGACAGTTGACGGATGACAGGCTCTTTGTGCATCAGGCTGACTAATTTTAATCAATCTGTTTCATGAAAAGTCTGTCATCCGTCAACTGTCATCAATTATTAAATCTCACTTCATAGATCTCCGGCCACAGCTTGCCGGTGACATACACTTTATTCGTCGCTGAATCGTAGGCGATGCCGTTCATGTATTCTGCTTCGGCGTATTTGTTCTTGGCCTGTTTGTCGAGCTGGCTGAAGTCAGCCTTGCCGGTGACCATTCCGCTCGCAGGATCAATGCGGATGATGTCTGAGGTCTGGTAAATATTGGCGTAGACGCTTCCTTTGATATATTCGAGCTCATTGATATTTCCCACGGGGCCGTTATTGTCTTTCACGCCGACGATCTTCAGGATCTTGAAAGTCTGCGGATCGAGAAAAGTGAGGTTGCTGCTGCCATCGCTCAGGATCAGGCTGCTGCCGTCGGTGGTCATGCCCCAGCCTTCCGCGTTTGGAATGGTGAACTGCCCGATGCGTTTGAAGGTTTTGGCATCGTAAATAAAACCCACTTTGTTAGTCCAGGTGAGCTGGTAGGCCTTGCCATTTAAAAAACTAATGCCTTCCCCGAAATAGGTCTTCCGGTCCAGTTCCGCCTTTGCCGTAATTTTACCGGTCTTCAGATCCACTTCCCCGAACATAGACCGGGTATGGGGTTTATCCTCCGGCGCTCCGGAACTTTCATAGAGCTTCCCGTCGTGGAACAGAAATCCCTCGGTATACGAGGTGGTGTCGTGCGGCATGGCATTCAGTACAGTATAGGAAATGGCCGGCGGCGCGTTGTCGGTTACCGGTTCATCGATTGAAGTGGTGGTCCCGGATGAACCGGAGTGGTCGCCACAGGCTGAAATCAAGAGGGGAAGGGTGAGCAGGGGAAGGAGTCGCTTGTTCATAGATGGCGACAAAAATAGCGTGTAAAAGCTTAAAGTCCTGCTAAATGCGTATTTAAGGCGCGATGCGCAATAACTTATTCCGTCCGCAGACTCTTTACAGGATTGGCCAGTGCGGCTTTGATGGATTGAAAGCTGATGGTCGCCAGGGCAATGAACAGGGCCAGGATGCCGGAGAGGAGAAATATCCACCAGCTGATCGTGATCCGGGATTGATAACCCCGCAGCCATTGGCTCATCGCAAACCAGGCGACAGGCGATGCAATAGCTACGGCAATCACCACCAGCTTCGCAAAGTCTTTCGACAGCAATGCGGCAATACCAGCCACGGAAGCGCCTAATATTTACAGTTAAAGATACGCAATTCTTCACCGGTGCAGGTGATTCAGAGAACGCTTTAAACAAAAAGCGCCTCGCCGAACGCGGGACGCTTTTTCCAATTTCCTTGCACACTAACCTTAAATATGCGCTTCGATTTTCTTAACGAAATTGCTCTTGGGCTGAGCGCCTACGAGCTTGTCCACGACCTTGCCTTCCTTGATGAACAGAATGGCGGGAATGGACGTGATGCCATAATTCACGGATAATTCGGGGTTGTGATCCACGTTCACTTTTCCAACATTGACCTTACCGTCGTACTCTTTGGAAAGTTCTTCGATCACGGGACCGATCGCACGGCAGGGACCGCACCATTCAGCCCAGAAGTCAATTATAGTCAGTTTATCAGACGCTATCACCTTTTCCTGAAAGTTCGCATCGGTGAATTCATGTGCCATAGTGTTTATTTTAATTTTTGGTAAAGTTCGATGATTTTGCCGACCATTTTTGTCGTTCCTGCGACAGTATGCAAAAATGAATCCATTTGTCTGAACCGTCCATTCTGTCAGCTTCCCGATCAGGAGGAGACGATCTGTACGCTGAGCTCGGGACTGTTCTGAAAAAAGGCAGCCATTTCGTCATTCATTTCAAAGCCGGTTTCCATAGTGTAAAGGCTGATCCGGTAGTCGGACCTTGATTCGAGGATATTGAATTTCAATCCCGATTTGCCCGGGTGCCGACGAATATTTTTATCCATAAAGCTGATCATTTCCTCGCGGAGATGACGCGCTTCCAGATCGATTACCACCTGCCTCGTCAACGCCGGCTTGATGCTCTCCAGCAGCATCGTTCTTTCCACTTTGAATTCAAATTCCTCGCGGTTATACCGTGGCTTGAAAAAGCCGGTCATGAAGATATTCTTCCCTTTCTCTAAGTAATTGGAGAACCGGGCATAGTCCTCGCTCCATAGAATGAATTCACTCTTGCCTGAATAGTCTTCCAGCGTGAAGGACCCGAATTGCTTTCCTGTTTTCGTGACACGATGTTGCGCATCGATCACCAGTCCCGCCAACCGGTAGTGCTTCCCGGGATTGGACTGCAGGGTCAGCGCTTCTTTGATCTCATTGAAATCCGAAAGCGTGGTAATGCCATAGTGATCGATCTCGAAACGGAAATGATCGAGCGGATGTCCACTCATGAACATGCCCGTCACTTCTTTTTCATGGTCCAATAGTTCCGTCAATGTCCAGTGCTCGCAGGCCGTGATCTTCGGCGGCTGCACCTGGAGATCGATGCCTGAGTCGCCGAAGAGGGTATTGCTGTGACGGACGTTCTGCGCCTGCACTACATTGCCGAAGCGGATGATCTTTTCCAGTCCGGTCACGGAGTCGCCGGGCGCGATATGGAAGTACTGCGCCCGGTGCAGTTCGGGGAAACAGTCGAAAGCGCCTGCATAGGCGAGGCTTTCCAAAGTCTTCTTATTCACCGTGCGCTGATTGATGCGCTTCACCATATCGAATATGGAGCTGAACGGCTCGCCCTGCTCACGTTCATCAATAATCGCAGTTACCGCGGCTTCGCCCACACCTTTTAGTCCACCAAGCCCTACACGGATCTCGCCCTTGCTGTTGACGGAGAAACCCTTCTGGGATTCATTCACGTCGGGGCCAAGCACTTTCAGGCCCATGCGCTTGCATTCCTCCATGAAGAATGTGATCTTGTCGATGCTGCCGGAATGGTTCAGCACGGAAGCCATGTATTCCGAAGGATAATGCGCTTTCAGGTAGGCGGTCTGGTAGGCCACATAGGCGTAGCAGGTGGAATGCGATTTGTTGAACGCGTACTGGGCGAAGGATTCCCAGTCGCTCCAGATCTTCTCCAGCACCGGGGAGGCATGTCCTTTTGTAGTCGCGCCGGTGATGAACTGGTTCTTCATTTTGTCGAGGATCGCTTTTTGCTTCTTACCCATCGCTTTGCGCAGCACGTCTGCATCGCCCTTGCTGAAACCTGCCAGCTTCTGCGCCAGCAGCATCACCTGTTCCTGGTACACCGTGATGCCGTAAGTGTCGTTCAGGTATTCTTCCATTTCCGGCAGGTCGTAGCTGATGGGCTCGCGGCCCTGCTTGCGATCGATGAACGCGGGGATATAGGCCATGGGGCCGGGGCGATACAGGGCGTTCATGGCCGTCAGATCGTCGAATTTATCCGGCTTCAGGTCGCGCAGGTATTTTTGCATGCCGGGACTTTCAAACTGGAAAGTCCCGATCGTTTCGCCGCGCTGGTAAAGTTCAAATGTTTTGGTATCGTCGAGCGGAATTTTATCGATGTCGATGGCAATGCCATGGTTCTGTTCTATCAGCTCGAGCGCTGTTTTCAGAATGTTCAGTGTGCGGAGCCCTAAAAAGTCCATCTTCAGCACGCCGGCATCTTCGATGATGCTGCCTTCGATCTGCGTAACTAATAAGTCGGAATCTTTGGCTGTGCAGACAGGAACGATATTGACCAGGTCCTCCGGTGCGATGATGATACCCGCAGCGTGGAGGCCGGTATTGCGGACCGATCCCTCCAGACGTTCCGCCTCGTGCAGTATACGGCTTCGCAGGTCGTCGCCATTATAGACTTCCCGGATCTTCTTCACCAGTTCGCGATCATCGCCGCCAACGCCTTCTTTTTCTTCCAAAGATTTTTCACCTTCTTTTGCCGTAAGGGGTGCATGCAGTACGCGCCTGAGACTGATTCCCGGACGTTCAGGCACCAGTTTGGCCAGGGCATTGGCCTCCGCCAGCGGGAGATCCATCACGCGGGCGACATCCTTAATACTGCTCTTGGCGGCCATGGTGCCATAGGTGACGATCTGGGCCACCTGGTTCTTCCCATATTTATTGACCACATACTCGATCACTTTCTGACGGCCTTCATCGTCGAAGTCAGTATCGATATCGGGCATTGACTTCCGGTCGGGGTTCAGAAAGCGTTCGAAGAGCAGGTTGTATTTGATAGGATCAATATTGGTGATGCCAATGCAATAGGCCACCACGCTGCCGGCGGCGGAGCCACGACCGGGACCAACGAAAACGCCCATGTCGCGGCCGGCCTTAATGAAGTCGCTTACGATCAGAAAGTACCCCGCAAAGCCCATGGTCTTGATGGTATGCAGCTCGAAGTCGATCCGCTCCTGTATTTCAGGAGAGATTTCGGAGTAACGCTTTCTTGCCCCTTCGTAAGTGATCTCTTTCAGGTATTCCCACTGGTTCAGGTTATTATCACCATGAATCTGGAATTCCTTCGGGATAGGAAAGGCCGGCAGCAGGATATCTTTCTTCAGGTTGAGCAACTCGACGCGGTCTACCACCATGCCCGTATTGTGGATCGCTTCAGGAACGTCTTTGAACAGCTCCGTCATTTCTGCGGTGGTCTTCAGGTAGAACTGGTCGTTGGGAAACTTGAAGCGGCGGTTCTTCAGCGCCATATCATCGTTCACGAAATCGTCGTAGCCGGGGGTGGACTGCTTCTCACCGGTATTGATGCAGAGCAAAATATCGTGCGCGTTATAATCTTCCCTATCGGTATAATGACTGTCGTTCGTGGCAATGACGGGAACCCTGTATTTTTTTGACAGGCTGAGGAGGAATTGGTTGATCTTATCCTGTTCCGGAATATTATGACGCTGAAGCTCTATGAAATAATCCTCCCCGAACAGGTCGAGCCACCATTTGAACTCTGCCTCTGCTTTTTCTTCACTATGATTAAGAATGGTTTGCGGCACATAGGCGCCAATGCAGCAGGTCGTGGCGATCAGTCCCTCGTGGTATTTTTCGATGAGTGACTTGTCTATACGGGGGTATTTGCTGTAAATACCTTCCATATAGCCTAAGGAAGTGAGGCGGGTGAGGTTCTGGTAACCGGTCTTGTTTTTGGCCAGGAGCACCTGGTGAAAACGCTGGTCTTTCTGTTCTTTGGTAAAAGTTTTCCTGAACCGATCTTCCACCACGTAGAATTCGCAGCCCACGATAGGCTTTACCTTGAGGGTCCCGTCCTCGTTCTTATGCTTATAGGCTTCAGCCACAAAGGAAAAAGCGCCAAACATATTGCCATGGTCGGTGATAGCCAGGGCGGGCATGCCGTCCTTTACGGCCTTGGCATAAAGGTTCTGGATGGAAGCGGCTCCGTCGAGCAGAGAGTATTGAGTATGAACGTGTAAATGAGAA
>DASZRP010000369.1:0-13424 GCA_035548895.1 Puia sp.
TTTTCATGGCGGAGCGATATAAACAGTTGAAGGAACTGGTTCACACCAAAGACCTGTTCCAGAGCGTCACCGTTTCCGATTATATATTCACCAAGTGCCTGCTCTTTGCCAAAGTAAATCTGCCCGATGAAGAATTCCGGCTGTATCAAAAACTCTTCGATATCATTTACCAGCAACTGGTTCAACCGGACCTGCTGATCTATCTCCATGCACCGGTCAGCCAGCTGCAGAAGAATATCCGTAAAAGGAACAGGCCCTATGAACAGGCCATACCGGATGATTATCTTTTCACGCTGCAGGAGACCTATACCAGCTATATCCGCCAGCACAATATCAAAACCGTCTTCATCGACGCCTCCAATGCCGATTTCCTTGGCAATGACAAACATTTCCAGGTAGTGCTGGACGCGTTGGAGAAAGACTATGAACCGGGACAACATTATCTTACCTTGCCTTAGGGAACTTTATCTTTGCAGTTCATGGAACATGAGCCCTTATCTTCCTCCCCGCTGGGGGCGGTCCGGATCTTCGAGTTTAGGAGCCTGGTTGTCGGTCGTTTCTTATTTATTATGGGTCTGCGCATGATGAGCACACTGGTGGGCTGGTGGATATACAACCTCACCAATGCACCCTTAGCCATCGGCATTGTCGGCCTGTCCGAATTCGTCCCGGCAGTCTCTCTTGCGCTTTATGCGGGGCATGTGATCGATCTGAGTGAAAAACGGCGCATGATCCTGACGGGGGTATCACTGTATGGCCTGGCCGCAGTCCTGCTGCTGACTCTTTCAACCCATTTGGGCACAGCAAATTTTCACCCGCATACCATCGCCATCATGATCTACCTGATCATTTTTGGAACCGGCGTGGTGCGGGCGTTCGCCGGCCCCCTGTTCAATGTGATACTCGCCCAGGTCGTTCCGAAAGCCCTGCTGCAAAACGCCACCACCTGGAACCAGGGCGCTTATCTCTCCGCTTCGGTAACGGGTCATGCGCTCGGTGGATTCCTGATCGCCGGTCTCGGCAATACGGGAACACTCACCGTTGTCGTGCTGCTGGTAATTTCCGCACTCACCGTGCTGACGGGCCTGAGACCCAAACCTGCAGTGAACGAGCGCGGTGAAAAGAAGACGCTGGAAAGTGTGAAGGAAGGACTTCGTTTCGTGTACCGGACCAAGGAGCTGCTCGGCGCTATCTCGCTCGATTTATTCGCAGTGCTCTTCGGTGGCGCCGTGGCCATGGTGCCGGTATATGCCCGGGATATTTTAAAGGTCGGCGCTGAAGGGTTCGGATTCCTGAACGGCGCATCCGATCTCGGATCGATCTGCATCGTCGTCCTGCTTACCTTCTTCCCATTGCGGAAAAAACAGGGAAAGAAGCTGCTCTATGCCGTGGGCGGGTTTGGCCTTTGCATCATTGTCTTCGGCATTTCCAAATTATTCTGGCTCTCCTTCGGCGTGCTCATGATCAGCGGCATGCTGGACGGGATCAGCGTCGTCACCAGGGGAACGATAACGCAGCTGAAAACACCGGACAATATGCGCGGCCGGGTGATGAGCGTGAACTCCATGTTCATTAACTCAAGCAATGAACTGGGACAATTCGAAAGCGGCATTGCGGCGCGTTTGCTTGGCGTGGTCCCTTCCGTGGTATTTGGCGGCTGCATGACCCTGCTGGTGGTGATCACCACCTGGTTCCGCGCCCCCAGCCTGAGAAAAATGGAATACTAAACTACTTCGACCTGATCAGCCCCTCCAGCACCGTCACTACGATCGGACAAAAGCTGCTGTTCTTCTGCGTGAGCTGCGGGCGCTTCAGCAGCACGTCCTCGTCGGTATAGGGAAAGCGACGACAGTCCGACGGACGGTCCTCGTATATGGAGCACCGGTTGTCCGGCCCCAGGAAAGCACAGGGAACGGACTGCAGCACATAGTCGCCTTCCTCATCGATCTTCAGGTCTTTTTCGATGAAGGCGCCTTCTTTCATCTGCAACTTTTTTGAAATGCGCTTGATGTCCGGGGTCTTGAACCGGGGAGAATATCGCTTGCAGCAGTGGGCGCATTGCAGACAGTCGATCTGCCGGAAAGCGGCTTCATGAAGGTCCGGAAGCTGTTTCAGCACCTTGTTCTTATCCGCGCGGGCCAGAAACTCCCGGTATTTTTTCTGGTGATCCGACGATACCCGTTCGAAGTTCTCAAGTGTTATTACTGGTCCAGGTGACGACATGGCAGTCAAAGTTAGGCAATCGGCAGGCTTTCGGCACTGCAGGAGAAAGAGCTTTCCGGGACCCCTTTTTCTTTTGTTTAACAACATATACTTTTAACTCCCTGTATGATGATTAATTTTTCGTATGACCGAATCCCTAAAGGAACAATATCTTATTTTAGTAAGCACCCCGCTCTATATCGTGATCATCGGGTTTGAAGTGCTGCTCAGCCATTTTCAGCACCGGAAGCTGTACAGCTGGAAAGACACGCTGAACAATGTCTACCTGATGCTGCTCAATTCCTTCATCGATCTTTCTTTCCGGGCCATCTACGTTGCCATACTTGTGCAGGTGTATGAGCA
Organism: Puia sp.; assembly: GCA_035548895.1. GTDB lineage: Bacteria > Bacteroidota > Bacteroidia > Chitinophagales > Chitinophagaceae > Puia. Next base: position 2,566 of record DASZRP010000369.1, read on the forward strand.
CCGCGAGATTTCCTGGCAGCAGGGATTCAGCTACTGGCTGCTGCTCCTGCTGGCGGAGGATTTTCTTTATTACTGGCTGCACCGGTTCGATCATGAAATAAGGCTGTTCTGGGCCGTGCATGTTACCCATCATTCCTCGGAACACATGAATTTCACGGTCGGCTTCCGGTCTTCCGTGTTCCAGCCCCTGTATCGCTTCCTGTATTTTATTCCGCTGGCCTGGCTGGGCTTCAAACCCCTCGATATCGTGTTCATGTATTCGGCTACGCAGATCTGGGGTATTTTCGTGCATACCGACCTGATCAGGAAAATGGGCTGGCTGGAATATATCCTGGTCACGCCCTCCCACCATCGCGTTCACCATGCTTCGAATCCTAAATATCTCGACAAGAACATGGGTATGTTCCTGATCGTATGGGACCAGTTGTTCGGCACTTTTCAGCCGGAGCTGCCGGATGAAGAATACCAGCAAAAAAAATACGGGCTGACCAAACCATTAAACCGGCTTTCTCCGGTCAATCTCGTTTTTCACGAATGGAAGGAAATTGCCGGCGATCTCAAACGGACCGATATTTCCTGGAAAGAAAAATGGTTCTACCTTTTCGGCCCTCCCGGATGGAGCCATGACGGAAGCCGGCAAACCAGCCGCCAGCTCCAGCAACAGGAAGAGCTGGGAAATTTGCCTGAACAGCCTTGTGCACAACTCAAGGACTGAACAGGCAAGTTCCTGCATATCAATAGCTGCCGGAGACCACCGTTGGGTGTAACGAAACTTTTATCGTGGTCGGATTCATATTAACTTTGCGCATCTTTTAATGCCCCCCGCAAGTATGAATCTATTTGAGAAACAGGAGAATGAATTTTCATATCGTCATATCGGATCCAGCGAAACAGAAACCAGGCAGATGCTGCGGCGCATTGGCGTCGACTCCCTTGATGAACTGATCGGCAGAACCGTCCCTGAAAGTATTCGTTTACCGCACCCGCTTGAAGTAACCGCTCCCCTCAGTGAATATGAATATCTAAACCGGCTGCGCGAAATTGCTTCCAGGAACAAAGTGTTCAAATCGTATATCGGACAGGGCTATTACGACACCATCACACCCAGCGTCATTCTTCGGAATGTTTTTGAGAATCCGGGCTGGTACACCCAATACACCCCTTATCAGGCTGAAATCTCGCAGGGACGTTTGGAAAGCCTGCTCAATTTCCAAACCCTGGTCAGCGATCTGACCGGGCTACCCATCGCCAATGCTTCCCTGCTGGATGAGGGCACGGCGGCGGCAGAAGCCATGATTATGTTCTTCAACCAGAAGAATAAGGATCACGATCATGTAACCGTGCCTAAGTTTTTTATAGACCAGGCGATCTTCAAACAAACCCGCGATCTGCTGGCAACCCGGGCTCATCCGCTGGGCATTGAGCTCGTGACCGGTCATTATGAACAGGCCAGGCTCGATAATACATATTTCGGCGCTCTTCTCCAGTATCCGGACAGCAACGGACATATTACCGATGCCCGGGCCTTCATCCGGCAGGCACACGAGGCCGGAGTTTTCGTGGTGATGGCCACCGATCTGCTGGCTCTTACCCTGCTGACCCCGCCCGGCGAGCTCGGCGCCGACGTGGCCGTTGGCAGCGCACAGCGCTTAGGCGTTCCCGTTGGTTTCGGCGGCCCTCATGCCGCTTTCTTCGCAGCAGCAGATCAATTCAAGCGCGCCATTCCCGGAAGAATTATCGGGATAAGCATTGATGCGCAGGGAAAACGAGCGCTTCGCATGGCCCTGCAAACACGCGAGCAGCATATCAAGCGCGAAAAAGCCACTTCAAATATCTGCACAGCGCAGGCCCTCTTAGCCAATATGGCTGCCATGTATGCGGTCTATCACGGTCCGCAGGGCCTGAAGGAAATCGCACTTCGCATCAATATTCTGGCACGGGGGCTCGCCGAAGGACTGGCACGTCTCGGTTTCGAGTGTCGCTACGAACATTTCTTCGATACGGTACAGGTCAAAACAAATGATACCGGAAACATCAGGAAAACGTCAGAATCCAGAGGAATCAATTTCTTCTATGAAGAGCCGGGATATGTTTCAATCTCTCTGAACGAAACCACCACACAGTCCGATGTGGTCGATATGCTGACCGTTTTCGCGCATACCAAAGGGCTGGACGAAGCCGGCACCGTTTTTCACGAAGAGATGGATAATATACCTCCATCGTTGAACCGGAGCTCAGCCTTCCTCACACATCCTGTTTTCAATTCGCATCATAGTGAAACGGAAATGATGCGTTATCTGAAGCAGCTCGAAAACAAAGACCTTTCACTGAACAGTTCGATGATCCCGCTCGGGTCCTGCACCATGAAGCTCAATGCCGCCACGGAACTTATCCCGGTAAGCTGGCCTGAGTTCAGCAATATTCATCCCTTTGCGCCGGTCGATCAATGGCAGGGCTATCAGCAGATCATCCGCGAACTGGAGGAATGGCTGAGCAAGGTGACGGGGTTCGCAGCCACTTCCCTCCAGCCTAATAGCGGAGCTCAGGGAGAATATGCCGGACTGCTCGCCATCCGTTCCTGGCATGAGGCGAATCACCAGGCTCACCGCAATATCATGCTGATCCCGATTTCGGCCCATGGCACCAATCCGGCCAGCGCCGTCATGGCCGGCATGAAAGTGGTCGTCGTGAAAAGCGACGAGGAAGGACATATCGACCTGGCCGACCTGAAGGCGAAAGCGATTCAATACAAAGAAGAGCTCGCAGGGCTCATGGTCACCTACCCTTCCACCCATGGTGTGTTCGAAGAAGCCATCCGCGAGATCTGCCAGGTGATTCACGATCATGGCGGGCTGGTCTATATGGACGGAGCCAATATGAATGCCCAGGTTGGACTCACCAGTCCCGGGTTTATCGGCGCCGATGTTTGTCACCTCAATCTCCACAAGACCTTCGCCATTCCGCATGGTGGCGGCGGCCCCGGCATGGGGCCCATCTGTGTGAATGAAAAACTGAAAGACCATCTCCCCGGCCACTGGAGCCATTCAGGTCATGGCCTTAAGGGCGCTGTCAGCGCTGCCCCCTTCGGTTCAGCCAGCATCCTGCTGATCAGCTATGCGTATATTAAAATGCTCGGTTCAACCGGCATAACGGAAGCTACCCGCTACGCGATCCTTCATGCCAATTATATGAAGGCTCGCCTCGAAAATCACTATCCCATTCTCTATACCGGTGCAAATAATACCTGCGCCCACGAATTCATCGTCGATCTCAGGCCCTTTAAAACACAGGCCGGCATTGAAGCAGAAGATGTGGCTAAAAGATTAATGGATTATGGCTTCCACGCTCCGACGCTGAGTTTCCCCGTACCCGGCACGATGATGATCGAACCCACGGAAAGTGAAGATAAATCGGAACTGGACCGGTTCTGCGATGCCATGATCGCTATTCATGACGAAATGCAGCAAGTGGCCGACGGGCGGATGGACAGAACCGACAATCCCCTTAAACAGGCGCCGCATACCCAGGAAATAATCTGTGCAGACGAATGGAATCATGCCTATAGTCGCGAGCAGGCTGCATTCCCCCTGGCTTATACCCGTTTGAATAAATTCTGGCCTGCTATCGGACGGATCAATAATACCTATGGCGATCGCAACCTGGTTTGCACCTGTGAGCCGGTGAGCGCCTACGAAACGGTTAGCATGGCAAACGCCTAAGCGGCCTTATTTACCCATGATATCGGGAATGGGCTGCAGCGCTTTTTTCACTTTGTGGCTAAGCGCGAGCCTTCGCGCATAGATAAGCCGGTAGTTGCCTGTACCAACGCTGTATTTGTAATCGGAATAAGGTCCCCGGATATATAGTTTCGTTGACACCCAGAGCGCGCTGAGGTTCCATTTGTCGGTATTGTATCCGATACCTGCATGGAAAATGGTATTGGGCGTGAAGTCCGTCTTCTCAAACGACCGGTCCATGCGTACCGAATGCTCACTGGCCACCCGGAGCGAGAGATTCACGGTTGCCGAGGCCAAAGCGAAGAAATGCTGCCGGATAACTAACGTATAAGCATATCCGACACCGGGGCCGATCTCAAAAAAATGCAACCGCTCAATGTCTTTCTGCACATATATTGAATCGATCACCCTGGGCGCCAGGGCACTGTCGCCAAATACGGCCCCGTAATAGACTTCAGCGCCAACCAGTACGGAGCCTGCCGATTTTTTCTGCCATTCGTTCTGAAGCAGCCCGGCCTGATAGGAGAATTTCCTTTCATTTAAGCAACGGTAAGCTGCCAGCCCGACCAGATTCAGCCGCAGATCGTTCCGGGTATAGTAGGTTTCCCCCGGCGGAGCCGCGTCTCCTTTGGGTGTAAGATAATAGCCGCGGTAGAACTCCCCGAGCAGGTCAAAGTTCCATTTTCTGGCATAGTAATGCGCCTGGAGATCGAGGTAGCGGGTTTTTCCTCTCACTTCATCGGGATTGAACCGGCTTATTCCGATGCCGATGTTCAGGGTAAACGCATGATAGGTAGCGCCAATACCAAAATTGAGCGTCGTATTAGGGCTATAGACAAATTTGGGAAGTCCGGAAGGTGGATTGAAATGCAGGGAAGTGTATTTGCGCGACAAGTAAGCCCGGGCGGTCAACCGGTCCCGATAGGTCTTGTAATAGGTGGTGTCGTGATCGGGGATAAATTTTTGAGCCTGCGTTGCAGCAATGAGTCCACAGGTAAAAAAACAACAAATCCATTTCTTCTTCATTCCGCGTCGATTTTTTACCGGGGCTTCCCCTCAACGTTCACAACCCAATGTTCGTCTAAGCGGTCAAGCTCCACTATCGTGGTTCGCCCGTTCTTACTCTCGTGGTACATCTGCACGAACTTCCGGTCGAACAGGATCTCTTCATAAGTGTAAGAAGTGCGTTGCTGAACAATATTGGAGAAGACATCATCGAAACCCCGAACAGAAACATAAAGTTCAACATCAAACTGCTTCATATCGGCCGAGGAAAGACTATACAACGGACTATGCTCATCAAGCGGATGCACAATGGTCCAGTTCATGGATAGATTCTCCACCCGATTCCTTTCCAGGTTCAGATCATAGAATTTGTAAATCATTTTCCCGTTCTCCTCTACCTGCATCGCCGCACTCACTTTGATCTCTACATTGGTCAGCGTATGGTTGTCTTTGTAAGAAGCAAGGCGAAACATGAGTCCCTTTCCCTCCCGGTAGGGGCTGATCAGCGCTGATCTACTGAAAACCAAAAAAGCTTTGGGCCTTGAGAATCGTCCATAAATCAAGCCGGTGGCTACGGCAAAAGACAGAAAACCCAGCATGGACTCAATAGCCGCGACCGAGTTGGCCGCTTCGCCGGTCGGGTTCACCCGGCCATAACCAACCGTAGTAAAGGTTTCGGTACTGAAGAAAAACATCTCTTTAAAAAAAGCCCAGGAGTTTGTAGAAACAATTCCCTGGAATTGCGAAGCCCCGATGAAAAAATAGAGCCAGGCAAAAACGAAATTGGCGCCGAGATAAAAAAGGAATAGCGTACCCAGAAATTTCAGTATGGGCATGCTAAGCATCGAATGATAGAGGCTGAAGCGCTTCAAAAAGGGTATTCCTTCCTTCCGGACGTTGAAGCTGCCATCGCGGTTTACAAAACGACCTCCAAAATTCTCGGGATTAAAGCCAAAGCCGGTATCGTTATTTGTCTTGAATTTGAAATGTCTGCGTTCCAAGCGGTTTTTGAACAAAGCTAATAAGAGTAGATGACAGTTGACGGATGACAGTTGACAGTAAAATAAAGTTCGTCATCCACCAACCGTCATCTGTCATCCGTCATCCGTCATCTACTTCCCTGAAGCAATCGCCTGAATGGAATCCAGGTGCTTTTCCAGTGTTGGCAGCGTTGTCGCTGCAAAGGACCGGATAGCAGAGTCTGAACAGTTATCGGCGCATTGCCTGAATTTGGCGATATCCTTTTGGTGGTCTTCGAGCATCATATCGACATAGGCCTTATCGAAATCTTTCCCCTTTTTCATTTTCAGCTTGTCGATATCCTTTCTGGTATCGTCGCTCACAGAGTCGGGCAAAGTGATATTCAGATTTGAAGCGATCTGCTTCAGGTTATCGTCTGCAGCACTGTGATCCTTCACCATCATTGCGCCGAAATCACGGACGCGCTGGCTGACCGCTTTATCCTGTGCAACTTTTCCGAGCTCGACTTCCATCATACCGCCATTTGCCGCCTCAACAGCAAAATCGGATGCGTCTTTCTGAACGGGTTGATTGACCTTGTTGGCCGTTTTTGCGCTGTCTACCGCGTCCTGCCCGGATGATGAACCGGATGAACCGCTGTTATTGCAAGCCTGAGTAAACGCCAGTGCCGACAACAGGAAAACACCCCATACTAAAGTTTTCATAATCCCAGATTTTTAATGATTAATAATTACCTCCTTTCAAACAGCAAGCCACCCTTTTTCCGTGCTTACAGCCTGATTCTGTGGATAAAAAACAACAGATCCGGAATACCGGACGGATTGTTAAAATATTTAACCCTTTTTAAGATTCGCGCTTTGCATGACAGAATACATTGTTTTAATTTTAGGGTATGGCGACACAGTTCAATAAGCCGGGTACCCGGGAAGAGAGCTCATCCGAAACGGCGCTGATGACCGGAGAGGATGAACCCTGTAGCCTGATCGTGTGGAATGATGAGGTCAATAGTTTTGAATGGGTGATCCAGACGCTTGTAGAAGTATGCAAACACAGTGTGGAGCAGGCGGAACAGTGCGCCATGATCATTCATACACAAGGCAGGTATGCAGTGCGTCGCGGCAGCTATGAAGAACTCAAGCCCATGTGCGATGCCATCACTGAACGGGGTATCGGGGCTACTATTGAAGTCCTTTCCGAGTCCTGACCTTCCGCTTCATTCACGTCGAATATTTTCCCTCATGTCTTTGTATGTATTGGGTAAAGGAATGGAGTTCCCGCCACCGGAATTAGCCGACGAAGACGGGTTGTTGGCTGTAGGCGGAGATCTTTCGATGGAAAGGCTCCTCCTGGCCTATCGCTCCGGCATCTTTCCCTGGTATGAAAACAGCTATATCCTCTGGTGGTGTCCCAACCCCCGTTTTGTTTTATTTCCCGACAAACTGAAGATCAGCAGCAGCATGAAGCAGGTCATCAAACGGGGAGAATTTGAGTTCAGCACCAACCGCGATTTTAATGGCGTGATCAGTTCCTGCAAAAGCGTTTGCAGGAAGGGTCAGGAAGGCACCTGGATCACCGACGACATGCGAAAGGCCTATCTGAACCTTCACGAACATGGCTATGCGCATAGTGCAGAGGCCTGGCAAAACGGGAAACTGGTCGGCGGTCTCTATGGTGTCAGGATGGGAAAAATCTTTTTCGGAGAAAGCATGTTCAGCACGGTCAGCAATGCCAGCAAGTTTGCTTTTATAAGCTACGTGCAGCTGCTTATTGCCGAAGGGGTCAAGCTTATCGACTGCCAGGTTTATACCGCCCACCTGGAGAGTCTTGGCGCGGGAATGATACCGAGGGAGCGGTTTTTGGAATACGTTAAAAAGATGACGGATGACAGTTGACAGTAACAGTTCAGGGCTTTTCTGCCAACTGTCATCAGTCATCTGTCAACTGTCATCTTCTTCCCCGGCCACTTCGCTGCATACTCATACACCAGCCCGCGCATATAATCGTTCTCGGGATAGCAGGTCAGTAACGATTTCAGGGATTCAAGATTATCGATCGTCAGTTCCCGGTCCAGATAACCCATGCCATAGAACCGCCCTTTCTCGATCAGCACGCAGCTTTCTTCGGCAGCGTGACGTCCCCGGTCGCGAATAACAAAAGAAGGAAGGGCCCGCTCGAGCGAGTTCAGGCTATCCAGCACCCGCCGGTTATAATCTGCCGGCAGTTCTTCCTGGCGGCAGGCGCCACTGCAGTGGCCCGGACAACTGTCCAGCCCGTTCTCCATAAAACAAAGCCTGGCGCAAAGCCGGAATTCACGGATCAGCCGGGAAAGGATTTGCCGGCCCTCTGAAAGGCTGTTGAAACTATAATAATCGGGTAAATGCTTTTTTTTCTTTTCTATCGCCAGACGAAGATATCCGTTGAGGTCTTCAAATGTGTATAGTCCGTATTGCTGCTCGAACCGTTTCAGGCTGCTGTTGTACCGGGGCCAGAGCCTTTTGATCTCCACGCATTCCATCAGGAAAGACATAAGCTCGGTGCCGCATTCTTTCCAGGAAACAGCATAAATATTTCGTAAGAACTCCTGCTTCCTGAGACCGGGATGATTATTGGAAAAATGGCTGGAAACCCGGCTGCGCAGGTTCTTCGCCTTGCCTACATAAATCACTTTCCCCTGCTGATCGTGAAAATAATAAACGCCGGACGTATAAGGCAGATTGGCGATCTGATCGGCCGGCAGATTGGGCGGCAGATACTGTTCCCGGTTCCGGCCGCGGAGCATCTGCTGCACATGCCCCTGGGAATCCCGGTCTAATATGGCGGCAAAGAGACGAACCGTGGCGTCTGCATCACCGCCTGCGCGATGACGGTTTTCCAGCGGGATATCGAGCTGGCGGCAAAGCTTTCCGAGGCTATAACCCTCCAGACCGGGAAAGACCTTGCGGCTCAAACGTACCGTACAAAGCTTTTTCGACTCCAGGGCAAAGCCGGAGGCCTCGAGGTGGTACTTCAGGAAGGAATAGTCAAAATTGACGTTATGGGCAACGAAAACGGCATCCCGCAACAGGGCCTGAACCCGGTGTGCTACTTCCCCGAAAGCGGGCGCCCGGTCAGTCATTTCATTGCTGATGCCCGTCAGGGCCTGGATGTATCGGGGAATGGGAATCTGGGGGTTGATCAGGCTTTCAAACCGGTCAACCACCTTATTTCCGTCGAAAAGCACAATAGCCAGTTCAGTGATACCGTTATTAGCGGCGTAACTGCCTGTTGTTTCGATATCTACAATAGCGTACATGGCGGTAATGATCCCGGTTGAATTGCCGGTCAAGTTAGGAATAATCACTCTTCAGTTATCCGTCGCCAATCCGTTTTTTTTAAACATAGTCCGTTCGTACCCCTCTGAAACTGCCTAAACCCTGCCTATGATTTATTCACCTTTAAATTCATCTTCATGAAAAACATTCAGGCATTTCATGTTGGGGAAGAAGCTGCCCTGGCCGCGATCATCGCCGTGTTGTACTTCTGTTCCATCATGCTATTTGCGTACGTCTTTACCCTTACCTGAAAACAACCAAACAAGGTTTCCGACTCCGGTTTGATCCCGGAGTTTTCTTTTTAAGGTTTTTTTTAAAAAACACCAAATATTTATCGGGAAACACTGGCATGGGCCGAAAAAACGATTTATATTTGTTTCAACGGGTCGAGCCCCGTTCAAATCCTTAAAAGAACCCTCCCAAATCGTAGAGAAACCTACCCTGTTGATTACTGTATCCCTTTGAGACAGATGTTTTTAAAACATGGTTTCATCCTAAATTTTCATCTATGAAGAGGATTATGCACTCATTTCACCTGGGAGAGAATGCGAAAACAGCTTTGTTCGCCTTTGGATTTCTGGCCTTGGTCATGCTGCTTTCCTATCTGTACTGGTTTGCATAGGAGCCCGCTTACCTGCTGAGACAATTCCAGCGAACCCTCTATTCCCAAATATGAGAGCAGAATGATATTATTCTCTCTCCTAAGACAAAGTTTCCTTTTCCAGGGAAACTTTTTTATTACCCATACCGCTTCTCTCCTGTTAATCGATTGATTAACTTTGCGCTCCGCTAAAATTGAGCCCGGATGGAATTGAGCAAACATTATGATCCAGCGAATACGGAATCGAAATGGTACGCGCATTGGACCAAAAAACACTATTTCAACAGCTATCCCGACAATCGCCCGCCTTTTACCGTCGTCATTCCGCCTCCTAATGTGACCGGCGTGCTGCACATGGGGCATACGCTCAATGAAACCGTTCAGGACATCCTGGTGCGCCGCGCCCGGATGAGCGGATTCAATGCCTGCTGGGTGCCGGGCAGCGACCATGCCTCCATCGCCACGGAGGCCCGCGTCGTAGCCATGCTCAAAGAAAAAGGCATCGAGAAGAACAGTCTTTCCCGCGAAGCCTTTCTCCGATACGCTTTTGAATGGAAAGAAAAATACGGCAATATCATTTATAGCCAGATAGCCAAACTCGGCTGCAGCGTGGACTGGAACCGGACTACGTTCACCATGGACGATCACTATTATCGGGCGGTTATCCGGGTCTTCGTGGACCTCTATCGAAAAGACCTGATCTATCGTGGTGCGCGCATGATCAACTGGGACCCTGCCGCCCTGACCGCACTCAGCGATGAAGAAGTGGAATACCGCGACATTGAAGGCACGCTCTACTATGTCAAATACCGGATAGCTGATTCGGACGAATATATTTCCATCGCCACCCAGCGACCGGAAACGATCATGGGCGACACGGCAGTTTGCGTAAATCCCAACGATCCGCGTTTTCTTCATCTGCACGGCAAACAAGCCATTGTGCCCCTGGTGAACCGGCCCGTTCCAATTATCACGGACGATTATATCGACCTCAATTTCGGAACCGGGGCGCTCAAGGTGACGCCCGCCCACGATATCAACGACTATAATCTCGGGTTAAAGCATGGCCTGCCGATAATCGATACCCTCAACCCGGACGGCACCCTGTCGCCCGACGCAAAAGTTTTTGTAGGCGTTGACCGCTTCGAAGCCAGAAAAAAAGTGGTGGAGCAACTGCGTACTGAAGGCCTGCTGTGGAAGGAGGAAAAATATGCCACGCGGCTC
>DASZRP010000370.1:0-6925 GCA_035548895.1 Puia sp.
GAAGAAATGCTGGATGATGCGAGGAAGGACCTGGAAAATCTGGCGGAGGACCTGGGGGTGCGGGCTAAAGGAAAATTAACTATTGAAACCCGGGTAGAAATAGGTACCGTGGTTAATCAGATCAAAGAATTTTCAAACCAGGAGAATCCGTTCGCAGTCGTTTTCGGAACACATGGCAAAACCGCTCTCGAACGATTTTTGTTGGGTAGCAATTCTCTCTCGGCCATTAAGCACCTGCACGTGCCCGTGCTGATCATTCCCGATCAATATCGTTTTGTTCCCATCACCCGGATCGGTCTGGCCAGCGATCTTGCTTTTTCGCAGGCCTTCTCCCGGAAAGTTCCATACTGGCGGATCACGGAATGGCTATCCAGTTTTAACGCGAGTCTCGATATTGTCCACGTCAGCAAATCCGAACATCCCAAATATGAGGATCTCAGCGAATCCATATCGGTTGAACACCAGTTATATAAATTTCATCCTGCTGTTCATTTCCTAACCGGTTCGAACCTGCAGGAAAAACTCGCCGAATTTGCCAAAGAGCGTCAGCTCGATCTGCTGATCATTGTTCCCCAGCACCACGGCATAGAAGACTTATTCGTCGAAAGGCATGCGAAAAAAATCATCCTGAATCAGCGGATCCCGGTGTTGTCGCTCCATGCGTAATGGATGACAGATGATAGATGACGGATGACAGTCTTATTCCGCCCTTAGGCTATTTACCGGGTTGACCACGGCTGCGCGGATCGCCTGAAAGCTGATCGTCAGCAAAGTAATGATCGCCACGGCAAAGGCCGCCAGCAGGAAAAGGCCGGCATGCAATGGAATACGGTAAGCAAATCCCTGCAGCCAGCTGTTCATCATCCACCAGGCAACGGGAAACGCGATCAGGAGTGCAAACAGCACGAGCTTCAGGAAATCGTTCGACAGCATAACCGCAATCTGCATAACGGAAGCTCCTACTACCTTTCGAATGCCGATCTCCTTTTTCCGCTGCTGTGCGGTAAAAGCTGACAATCCAAAAAGGCCCAGACAGGAAATGAGGATGGCGATAGAGGCGAAATAACGGGACAATACCGCTACGCGCTGTTCGGATGCATAGAGGGTCTGGTAATCATCATCCAAAAACCGGTATTCGAAATCAAGTCCATTTGTGAACCGCTTATACTGTTGGCTCAGGGCTGCGAGGGTTTTCGATTCGGCGCCGGCCTTGATCCTTACCAGGATATTCGGGTTCACCGGTGCATATTCTAAGAAGGCAGGGCCCACTTTCGTATGCAGGGATTCAAAATGGAAGTCCTTCACGATGCCGATGATCTGTTTCTTTACGCCCCAAAGGGAAACGGTTTTACCAATCGGGTCTTTCAAACCCATGGCGGCAATGGCGGATTCATTGAATATCACCGAAGCGCTGTCCATTCCAAAAGATCGGGAAAATGACCGGCCCGAAGCCACTTGCATACCTAACAGCTCCGGGTAGCCGTAATCACCGCTGATGCCATAGTATTCCATGCTCAGGTTCGGATCCTTTCCATCCCAACTGATCCCGCCTCCGCTATGACCGGCATGACCCAGCAGGTCGCCCTCCATCGAACTCACCTGCTCTACGCCGGGTATTTTTCCCAGTTCCGAGCTGAAGGCGGCTATGCTCTGTTCAGACAGGCCTTCGGTAGAGAAATGAATAACATGATCTTTATTATAGCCCAGATGAATGTTTTGCACCAGCTTCATTTGCCGGTATATCACGACGACCGCGATAATCAGCACAACGGAAATAAAGAACTGGAATACGACGAGACCTTTACGCAGCAAAGCTTCTCCGGACCCGGCGCTAACTCCACCTTTGAGCGCCCGGACGGGGTTGAACCGGGAAAGATAAAAAGCGGGATAACTTCCGGCGAGCAGGCCCGTCACCACGATCAGCAGGAACACCATGGCCAAAATGCCGGCGTCCGGATGAAAGCTCAGCGCCTTTCCGGTGATCTGCGAAAACACCGGCAGAATACCATAGGCAAGGATCAGCGCTACGCTCATGGCCAACAGGGTTAACAGGATCGATTCGGCGAGATATTGGAGGATCAGCGAATATCGCCTGGCTCCGATCACTTTTCTTACACCGACTTCTTTTGACCGGCCAACCGCCTGCGCAGTCGACAGATTCATGAAATTAATACAGGCAATGACCAGGATAAAAAGGGCGATGATGGAAAAGAGGCGGACATATTCGATACGGCCGCCGACCGCTTCTCCATTAACGAATTGGCTGTGCAGATAAGCATCCGAATACCGGCGCGCAAACAATTGTCCTTCATAAGAAGCAAGGTTCTTTCCCTGGTCGCCGGCGTAAACGGACCTGATCTTATTGGCTGAGAAATCTTTGATTTTTTGATTGAAGGCCTTCGGATCAGCGCCGTCCTTTAGGACCACGTACGTGTGCGCCATATTGCTCCCCCAGAAGGTAACGTCGCCCCTGGTTCCGGCATATTTTTTCGCATACAGGTCGAATGGGGCCAGCAGATCAAATTGATTCGTTGCGTTGGCCGGCGGACTGGTGAACACGCCCGCGATGGTATAGGGGCCTGTAAACATCGCATTCTCGTTGTCGTATTCCCAGTTGACGGTTCGACCGGATACCCGGGTCGTATTAAATAATTTCATGGCGAGCTGATCGGAAATAAATATTCCCGAAACGCCCGAAACGTCAGGCTGTCGTCCATCTGCCAAGGGATAGGAAAAGACACGGAAAAAATCTTTTCCTCCGAACTCGTGGCTTACGCGAATATGCTTCTCTCCGAGAGAGATCACGCTATGGTCGCCGAATTTGACGACCGGAACCGCATATTCCACTTCCGGAAGCTCCGCGGCCATGGCCTGCGCCAATACGCCCTGCGTATGCTTCGCCACCTGGATCGTGCCCGAGGCATCAGCCCCTTTCTTCAATACCTCATAGAGCCTGCTGTCGTTTGCGTTGAACCGGTCCACCTGAAGTTCATCATTCACCCAAAGCCAGATAACCAGCACGCAGGCCAGTCCGCTGGAAAGCCCAAGAAGATTGAGCACGGTGAATTGCTTATGCCTCCACAGATTGCGCCAGGCAACGATAAAATAATTTTTCAACATGGATATATGCTTTTCGGTTATTCGTTTCTGAGGCTATTTACGGGATTAGCCAATGCCGCTTTTATCGATTGAATACTGATCGTGATTAGTGTAATGAAGAGCGCCAGTAAAGCGCCTGCCAGGAAAACACCCGGGCCGATACTGATGCGATAATCGTATTTCTGCAGCCAGCCATGCAGGAAATAGAGCGATACAAAGGAAGCGACAAAACAGCTGATCAATACCAGCAGCAGAAAATCACGGGAGATCAGGTACAGGATCTGCCATACCGAAGCGCCTAACACTTTGCGAATGCCGATCTCCTTTGTCCTTTGTTCGGCTACATAGGCAACGAGCCCGAACAGGCCAAGACAGGAAATGAAAATGGCTAAGCCGGCGAAGAGGGCAGCCAGTTTCCCAATCAATAGTTCGAATTGAAATTTTGAAGCGTAATCAGTATCCGTAAAGGAATAGACATAGGGATAGGTTGGGTTATAGCGGTTGAATATGGTAGTTAGTTTTGTGATCGCTTCCTGTGTTCCGATACGCGGCGACAACCGGTACATCAGGATATCCTGCGGCTGGGAAAAACAGTAAAACATGGTTGGATCTGCCGCGCTGAATGGGGAAATCATTAATGCATCTTTTACCACGCCGACAATGGTGTAGTCGACTCCGTTACGCCGGATCTTCTGTCCTACCGGATCTTTTAGACGAAGTCGCCTGATGGCTGCCTCGTTAAAGATCACGCTGGTGCTGTCGTAGCCGCCGGAGAAATTGCGTCCGGCAACCACTTGCATGTCCAGGGTTTTGAAATAATCTTCCGAGACAAGAATATTTCCCATTTCTACGGTCTCGCCGCCTTTCTTGCCCGGCCAGTAGTCGATATCTGTATGCCACCAGACGCCAGTGGCCGGACTGGTCGCCGTGGAAACAGATTCTGCAATTCCCTGTTGGATCAGCTCATTTTTCAGGGCGGTAAAGTTCTTGCGCAGGTCGTCGTTCATATTGGTCGACATCAGCCGGTTCAGATTATAACCCGTGGGCCGGTTCTTCGCATATTGTATTTGCTGGTAGATAATGGCAGTGCTGATGATGAGCGCTATGGAACAGCCGAACTGGATAACAACCAGTATTCTCCTGGATAATGAGGAAGCAGCGCCGGTCCGGATCGTCCCTTTCAGCACTTTCACCGGGTCGAAAGCGGAAAGATAAAAAGCCGGTTTGCTGCCTGCCAGAAGAGCCGTTAACCCAATGCAACCCATCATGAGGAGCCAGAAACCTGGGCTGCTGAACGGAATTTGGATATTCGACCCCGTAAGCGTGTTGAATGCAGGCAGGCTGAGCTCTACAAGGGCAATCGAAAAAACGAAGGCCATGGCTGTAAGCAACAGCGCTTCCATGAGGAATTGCAGGATCAGGTCTTTCCGTTGTGAACCGATGGCTTTGCGGACGCCCACTTCCCTTGCCCGTTTTTCGGAACGGGCGGTAGTGAGGTTTACAAAATTGATGCAGGCGATGATCAATACCAGCAACCCGATAATGGAAAACATACGCACATATTCGAGGAATCCGGCTTTATCCTGTCCGTTGACATAATTGGAATACAGATGCCATCGCTCCATGGGTTGCAGGGTAACATAGGAATCCATGGCATTCGTATTGCCGGTTTGCGTATGTTCGATATTGCGGATTTTCGGAGCGATCGACGAGTAAGAGATTCCGGCTTTCAATTTAACGAAGATCTGAAATCCATTGTCTCCGTAGCTTTCATCGTTGATCGAACCGGGGAAGGCCTGGTTGAGGTAAGAGAAGGGAACAACATAGTTAAAATTCAGGGTCGAGTTGGATGGAATATTTTGCAATACGCCGGTTACGCGCAGATTATTCCGGTTGTCGAACCGGACCATTTTACCCATCGGGTCTTCATTACCGAAAAAGGACTTCGCCAAACTTTGGGTGAGTACAATGGAATAAGGATCCTGGAGGGCAGTAGCAGCATTCCCTTCTAAAAAAGGAAACTGGAAAATTTTAAGAAAATCCTTGCCGGCCGTTGCGCCGGTCAGATAAAGCTTCTTATCTCCCACCGTCAGGCCGTGCGGGCCCATCCAATCGCTTTCGGCAACATATTCTATTCCGGGAACCTGTGTACGCAGCGTATTCGCCAATCTGGTCGAAGTGGTTTGAAAAGTCAGGGTATCGCCATTGCTATCGAAATTGCGCTGCACCCGGTAGGCAGATTTATATTCAGGCAGGAACCTGTCGAAAGAATACTGATAATGCACCCAAAGTCCGATCAAAATAGCGACGGCCATGCCGATAGCCAGCCCGGATATATTGAGTACTGAATAGCCCAAGGTCCGCCTGATATTGCGCCAGGCTGTTTTGAAATAGCTTTTGAACATAAAGGGAATTGATGAGTGACTAACAGGCAGCGAAGAGAATGCCAGAACACATTTTCCTCATAGTCAACTTCTTGCCAAAAGCTTTGCTCGCTGGAAATGTTCGTTTTTGATACAGCAGGGCGGTCAGTTTTGGGAGCTATATTGGGTTCTATTCATAGACCGGTGATTTTTTGAGATTGACCGGCAACTGCTATTCAAATTAATAATTTTACTATTTTGAATCCCGAATTCCTAACCTCAACCCTGAGCCCACATGATTAACAGATTTCTGTCTGCTGCCCTCTTCCTTTTTTTCATTCTTTTTACCCAATTATCTCAAGCCCAGGATTTTCGGGTTATCCAAACACTAAATGCCAGCTCCACGACTGCATATATCGGACTACAATACGCGGCTAAAGATGACGGGGCCTATGGCGTTGGTTTAGTTGACGATAAAGCTACCCTGAAATGGCAGCTTCAGATTCCCGGGTTGCTGATCGGTTTGAGTAAACGGGGAGATGATTTGTTGGCATTCTATGCCCCAAATTCAAAGACCGCCTATATTGGAATGGAAAAAATCGAAAATATTCGCGTTGCGCGTATTAGCCCCGATCAAAAACGAATTATCAAGGATGTAGAATTATATGTCAACAATGACGGCATCTTTATTATCCCGTCGGTAAAAAACGATCCTGACAGCAATTTCTGTGCTCTGGTGATTCAAAAGACGCCATTGAAAGAGTCCGGCAGCCGATTTAGTTCCTTTGGATCGCCGGAGAAGCAATTTGAAACCGTTGGAGTTACGGCGATATTTCTCGACGATGCTTTGCAAAAGACAGAGAAAGAATTAAAAACAGCCGGCGTGGATAATGGCTTTGTGACCGGCTGTGCGGATAAAGATCACAATCTTTACCTGGCTTCCGTCAGCGGCGAACAATTGACGGTCGAAAAATTTAACGCTTCGGGCAATCTGGCCGATAAGCTGACCACGGGAATTGCCCCTCGCGATAAGCTGCATACTCATGGAGTTTGCGAGTTTGACGTGGTTGGTGGCAATGCAGTTAATCTCTTGTTGGATTTCGAAAACCATAGCAAAAAACATTTAGTTAATCTATATCATTTCGACTTCTCGGCTAAAAAAGCGATACAGGCGCCAGAACAAATTCTTGACAAAGACTATGCGCGCAGCCTGAGCGGTGGTGAAAAAGTGGTCAGCCTCAAAGAGATCGAATCGCTTAAAGCCATACAGATCCTGGAAACGGCTGATCAAATTATCGCAATTCGGGAAATACAATATTTGGAGTTGGCTGGCGGGCGCGGTCCCATCCGGGTTTCACGTGGCGCCGCTATTGTATCGGTTTACACCCGAAACCTGGAATTGGTTCGCGAATCGGTGATCGAAAAGTCTGTTGGAGATTTTACATTTAACACCGACGGCGTAC
>DASZRP010000371.1:0-15442 GCA_035548895.1 Puia sp.
CGGGCGGTCGCCAAAAAAAGACGTATCACGAATGATCCTGGCGTAAACCGGATACTCAAATTGATAGGGAAAACCTGGCTGATTGAAAAGCTGATATGCGTGTTTGGGAAAATCTATCCGGAAATATCCCCTCGGTTTTGGGGTGAAAACGCTGTTGCACGATGCCAGGGCAATCAGGGAACAAAGAAAAAGAGCAGGGACGGCTTTCGCGGACAAAGGACGGGGTTTTTATTGTTTAACAATACTCACTTTAACTTTCTTGATCCGGCTGCTGTCGGCATCCAGGATAGTAAATTGAAAATCGCCGCAACTGATAATGTCATTGACCTTGGGTATTTCTCTCGCAAGTTCAAGAATGAGTCCTGCCAGTGAATCCGCTTCGCCCCTGACCTGGTCGAATGTGTCCACAGGCAGGTTCATCGCCTTGCAAACATCATTGATCATCATGCGTCCTTCAAAGACAAAGCTGCCATCGTCCTGCCTGCTGGAAGATCCGTCATCTTCGTCAAATTCATCTTTAATGTCCCCGATCACTTCTTCCATAATGTCTTCCAGGGTGACGATGCCGCTCGTGCCGCCGAATTCATCGACCACCACGGCAAAATGGATCCGGTCCGCCTGAAATTCCTGCATAAGATCTTTGATCATCTTGTGTTCATGCACGAAATACGGCGGTCGCAGCAGGGCATGCCAGTCAAAATTATCCGGTTCATTCAGGTAGGGAATAAGATCCTTCGTATGGATCATCCCGGAAATATCGTCAAGGCTTTTCCGGTAAACCGGAAGGCGTGAATAATGAAGCTCTTCCGCTTTCTGTTTGAGCTGGCCGAAATTCAGGCTGTCTTCTATTCCGTTCACATCAAGCCGGGTCTTCATGATCTGCTTTACGGTAATATTTCCGAACTTAATAATGCCCTTTAAGATATTTTTCTCTTCCGGCGTGGTGTCATTATCTATGGCATGATCGAGCTCTTCCAGGCTGTTGGCCGCAGAACGCTTGCTGCCAAAGAGATGCTCAAGCTTTTCCGACTGGCCGACCAGTAAAGAACCCAGCCGCTTGAAAAGCAGATAGATCACTTCCGTTACGCCGGAGGTATAGAAAGCAAACTGCAGAGTGTTCTGACTCGCCCAAACCTTGGGCATCACTTCACCAAACAGGATCAGCACGAAACTGACCATCACGACTTTGATGATGAATTCAAAAAACCAGTAGTCCTGCTTAAAAGAAACTACCTGGTTGATCAGAAAATTCGATAAAATGATGATGCTGATATTAAGCAGGATATTGGCTATGAGGAGGGAGGCTAACAGGGCCTTCGGTTCCTCCAGCAGGTTGACGATCCTTCTCCAGGAGCTGTCCTGCTTGGTTTTGAGAATATTAATTTCCTTATCGCTCAGCGAAAAAAAAGCAATCCTGGAGCCGGATACGATAAAGGACATCACCAGAAAAAAAAGGATGAGGATCACCAATACGGTGGTTGCCTGCACATTGATGATCAGCAACAAATTCGGGGAAAAGCCTGTTGCCGGCGAATAATAAGGGTGATCCAAAAATTTCCGGTTTCGTTAAAAATCAAAATATCCCATTAGGCCGGGTTATCCTAATAGCGGATTGTAAATGTATAAAAAATCCACCGGTTATGAAGATCAAAACGGCAAATCCGGAGCAGGCTCGCCGAGGGCTGGAGAATCCGGACCGGAAAGTCCTTCCAACCCTTCTGTAGGCGGCAGCGCGGAATGTGTGGCATCCACCCGTTTATCCAGCATGATCAGATTGTCGCCAACCACTTCAGTTGCAAATTTTTTGTTTCCTTCTTTATCCTCCCAGCTCCTGGTACGCAGCCGTCCCTCGATATAAACAAGGCTTCCTTTGTGAAGGTATTTTCCGGCTAATTCAGCCAGGCCGCGCCAGAGAACAACCGTATGCCATTCGGTTTGAGAGATCAGCTTCCCAGCGCGGTCTTTGAATGTTTCCGTTGTTGCCAGGGAGAATTTGGCTACCCCGATATTACCTTCCAGGTATTGAATATCCGGATCCTTGCCCAGATTTCCGATAAGCATTACCCTGTTTACCCCCCTCATAAATCCTTTTTTTTAAACATTAATACGAAGCCAATAATTTCCGATCGCTGTTTGCAGAACCCTGGTCAGGTTGCCGGTATTTTAACTATCAAAAGTTTTACCAGACTTGATCATTTGGGAGAAAGACCGGGAAGATAATTAGCGATCAGGTTGGGAAAAGGGTAATCTGCCAATTCCTTAAGCGTCACGGCAAGGTATCCCGCGGGTGGCCGTTTTCGCCCGTTTATTTTAATATGTATGAAACAGCCATGAACTGTTTGGTGGGTTAGTATTTGCTTCGAAATGCCTGAAATATGCCCGATCCGGTATTTCATGCGCCCCAAAAGTTCCCGGAGAAAAGCGGCTTTATGAATCTGATTGCGGGGTATTAATTTCCCGGTTTCCCATAGTGCGAACTCATACAGATTCTCCCATATATCCCGCTGATTTCGCTCCCTGATCCAATATTTTCCGTCTCCCGTCTCGACAATAAAATAGTAGAACCAGCGCATCTTTCTTTCTGGTTGCTTTGCCCTGACGGGCAACAGATCGACCCAATGATTTTGAAAAGCTTCGCAATGCTTCGCCTGTACACATTGCCGGCAATCCGGATTTCGCGGCTTGCAGATAGTCGCGCCAAAGTCCATCAATGCCTGATTATATTTTCCCGGATCTTTTTTATCGAGCAGGCTGTCTGCCAGCACCTGATATAGTTTTTTCCCAGCGGCCGGCTGCACGGGAACGCTGATACCGAAATATCTGGATAATACTCTTTGCACATTTCCATCAACAACGGCATAGGGCAATCCAAAGGCAAAAGAGGCGATAGCCGCTGCTGTGTAAGAGCCTACTCCCGGAAGACTAAGTATATCCTCGTAGCGGTCAGGAAATTTTCCACGATATTCAGTATTGATTCTTTTTGCCGCAGCCATCAGGTTTCGACAGCGGGTATAGTAGCCAAGCCCTTCCCATAATTTAAATACCTGCTGCTGAGGCGCAGCAGCCAAACGCTTCACCGTGGGAAAGGCCTTAATAAATTTTTTATAATAATCGAGCCCCTGCTCCACCCGGGTCTGCTGAAGAATGATCTCGCTCAGCCAGATGCGGTAAGGGTCCTTCTCCCCCTTCCAGGGCATCTGCCGGTCGTTGGATTTCCGGTCCCAGCTAAGTAACTTTTTATTGAAATCAAGATGAATCACGATTCAAAATAGGGATTAATAAAGACTTATCAAACTGATTATCAGATGTTTATAATATATTGAAAAGCAGGCCTTTATAAAGCAATGAATTAAAAACCAGGGAATTAAAAAAGAAATTCGGTTGCGGATTAATTTTTTTGTTATATATTTAAAATCAGAAACTTATAAAACAATTAAGCCATGAGAAAGGCTGACCTAGTTAATCAGATTTCGGACAAAACGGGTATTCCGAAAGTGGATGTATTGGTTACCCTCGAAACCATGTTTAAAGAGGTGAAAGAAACACTCTCTAAAGGGGAAAACATTTACATCAGAGGCTTCGGAAGCTTTATCACCAAGAAGCGGGCCGCGAAAATCGGCAGGAATATTAAAAAGAACATTGCCGTTCATATTCCTGAACATTACATTCCTTCTTTCAAACCTGCAAAGGAGTTCGTTGCCGAAGTAAAAAAATTACAGTCTGTTCAGGAAAACCAGCCAAACCCTGACGAAGAGATGTAATTTCGCCGGATAAATTCCCGATGTGAAGAAACAGCAACTACTGACGGCAGGAGTCGGAATCATTATCCTGGTTGGCTTTTATTTTTTTGGAAACACGGTCCCACCGCATAAAAAGGCCCCGGCCGCCGCAGCCAGTCCTGCCAAGCAGCTTGATATACAGGCAATTCTTGATCTGAGCAAGTCGAAATTAACTCCTGAAAGGCTCGCCTACGTAAACCGGCTTGAACATGCCGTTGTTCGCGGAGATGTTAAGACACAACAGATTGAGGCTTATCATCATCTGTCCGATTTCTGGAAGGATTCCGTGGAAAACGGATTTCTCCCTTCAGTTTACTACCTGGAAGAGGCGGCAAAATTGGAAAATTCTGAAAAAAGTCTCACTTTTGCTGCCCAATTATTTTTGAGCAATTTGCGAGGTCAGGACAATCAGGCTTTAAGAACCTGGATGGCCGACCAAAGCCGGGACTTGTTTGAAAGAGCAAGGAAGCTGAATCCCGCAAACGACTCAACGATAGTTGGCCTGGGGGCAACCTATATTTTTGGCAGCAGCGGAGAGAGTCCGATGGATGTCATGAAAGGAATCCAGCAAATTCTGGAGGTTGCCCGTCGGGATTCGTCGAATATGTATGCTCAACTGATGCTCGGCCTTGGGGGAATTGAGTCAGGACAATACGACAAAGCTGTCCCCCGTTTGCTTAAAGTCGTTCAGCATCAACCGGATAATCTGGAAGCCCTGTTAAGTTTGGCGGAAGCTTATGAAAGAACCGGCAACAATGCTTCTGCGAAAATATGGTATGCAGCTGCCGCGAAAAAGACGAATAATCCGGATCTGATCAACGCGATCAAAGAACGGTTAAAGTCATTGGAATAAAGCGCCACGGCGCACTAAAATTAATTAGTTAACTAAAAAAGCATTTATCGATGCCTTGTGGTAAAAAAAGGAAACGGCACAAAATTGCAACCCATAAAAGAAAGAAAAGATTGCGTAAGAACCGTCATAAGAAAAAGAACAAATAGACGCATTCCGGGCGCCGGGTTCCCTTCCGGCCCCTATTTTCTGCTGAATCAAATTTATGAACTTACGCTACACAACATGCAGCTATGCATTCGTACAAGCGCCTGACTAAATTCACTTCAGCATTTGGTTTCCTTTTTATTCAGGTACAGGGTGAATAGTAAATGTCACGTACACATTGAATAAGGAACTGATTATAAACGCAGCGCCACAGGGTGTTGAAATCGCCCTGCTTGAAGATAAAAGGCTGGTGGAGCTTCACCATGAAAAAACTGATGCCAGTTTTGCAGTAGGTGATTTATACCTGGGCAAGGTCAAGAAGCTCATTCCCGGCCTGAATGCTGCATTTGTAGACGTCGGCTTCGAAAAGGACGCTTTTCTCCATTATACGGATCTCAGCCCTTATGCCCGCTCCCTCCTGAAGTTTACCCAGCAGAGCATTCAGGACACCAATGAGAATGGGTTTGATTTCGGCAATTTTGCGGTTGAACCGGAAATAATCAAAACCGGCAAGATCAATGAAGTGCTTAGCGGGAAACCAAACATTCTGGTTCAGATCCTGAAAGAACCCATTGCCGCTAAAGGTCCCCGGCTGAGCTGCGAGATCTCACTCCCCGGCCGCTTTGTGGTCATCACGCCTTTTAATGATATCGTCGCTGTTTCCCGCAAGATCCATTCTTCAGAAGAAAGAAAGCGGCTTCAGAAAATCGTGGAAGCGATCAAGCCAAAAAACTTCGGCGTGATCGTACGCACGGCTGCCGAAGGAAAGAATACAGCTGAGTTGCACGAAGACCTTTCCGATCTGGTCGCCACCTGGAAACTCATCCAGCAAAATCTGAAGGGCGCTGTGGCCCCCTCCAAGATACTGAGCGAGCAAACCAAAACAACCAGCATGTTGCGGGACCTGCTCAATGAAGATTTCAATAAGATCGTCATCAACGACCGCAACCTGTACAGCGATACGCGCGCGTATATTCAACGTATTGCACCCGATAAGATCGATATCGTTTCTTTTTACAATAATGGTTCACCCGTCTTTGACCATTTCGGTATTACCAAACAGGTAAAAGCAGCATTCGGTAAAACCGTGAACCTGCCGAGCGGCGCCTACCTGATCGTTGAACATACCGAAGCGCTGCATGTTATCGATGTCAACAGCGGTTATAAAAGCGTCAGCAATAACCAGGAGCAAAACGCTTTGGAAACAAATCTCGAAGCTGCCGAGGAGATCGCAAGACAACTTCGCCTGCGCGACCTGGGCGGTATTATCGTAGTCGATTTCATCGACATGAAATTGCCGGACAACAAGCGGAAACTGGTGGATGCGATGGAATCATTCATGCGAACCGACCGCGCCAAACATGCTGTATTGCCAATCTCCAAATTCGGATTGATGCAGATCACGCGGCAACGCATGAAGCCGCAGATCACTATCAATACCCAGGAAGTCTGCCCCACCTGCAACGGCACCGGAAAGATTTCCTCTGCCCTGATACTTGAAGATGAAATCGAAAAGAACCTAAGCTACCTGCTTAATCATCAGCATAAAGATCTTACCCTTTCGGTTCACCCGATCATTTATGCTTATCTGACCAAGGGCGGCTTTTTCTTCAGCAAGAAGGCGAAATGGCGCCGGAAATACAAACACTCCATCCGGATCAGGGCTAACAACAACTATCACATGACCGAGTTCCATTTCTTCGATAAACAGGACGAAGAAATCAAACTATGACCGGCTGTTTTAAGCCCTTTTCAGGGCCAAAAACCGTATAAATCCGGTCAAAATTGCATTAAAATAAATCATAATATTAAGGCTTTCCACTTACCCGTTTTTTTTATCAGAATAAGTTTTTTTGGCTTTCCACAGCGCCTCATTTTCAGTCGTTTGGCGAAAAGAGCCAATCCGGTACTGCCTTAGTAACTAATTAATAATCATTAAATTATGAGGCAATTTTTTGTTAAAGAGCTTTTGGCCGATCTCACCTGAAGTTATTCACAGGAACAAAAATTAATTTTGTTATGTAACCTGATTTTGTAATTTAGTGGGAGAATTTAATGGGTTAGTAAGTAAAAGGTCGGCTCCAGTAGCCGGCCTTTTTACTTTTGTGCCTGGCAGACTTCTATCTTTAACGAATGGCTAAAGTTAAAACCGCTTTCTTTTGCAGTAATTGCGGATACGAAAGTGCTAAATGGCTGGGTAAATGTCCTTCCTGCGAACAGTGGAATACCTTTCTGGAAGAAGTAATTACAAAAGATAACCGGCTGGAAGAAACATCATGGAGAAATTTCTCTTCCGAAAAAAAGGAAACCAAAACGATTCCTATCCATGATGTGATTAGCGCCAATGAGAAAAGAATTATTACTCCGGATATCGAACTTAACCGCGTGCTCGGCGGCGGCATTGTTTCAGGCAGCATAATTTTAATAGCGGGTGAACCGGGAGTAGGGAAAAGTACTTTGTTCCTTCAAATGGGGTTGATGCTGGAAGACCTCGTCGTTCTCTATGTGAGCGGAGAAGAAAGTGAACAGCAAATTCGCATGCGGGCAGATCGCCTGACAATAAGGAACAGGAAATTGATGGACGCCAAACAGGATAATTTCTATTTGCTTACCGAGACCGCTTCGCAAATCATTTTCCAGGAAATAAAAAAAATAAAGCCCGACCTCGTCATTGTCGATTCCATACAAACCCTTCAGTCTCCCTATATCGAATCGGCTCCCGGCAGCGTGTCGCAGATCAGGGAATGCGCTTCAGAATTTCAACGCTTCGCAAAAGAAACAAATACACCTGTCTTTCTCATCGGCCATATCACCAAAGACGGCAATATCGCGGGGCCCAAGATCCTCGAGCACATGGTCGATACGGTATTGCAGTTTGAAGGCGACCGGCATTATGCCTATCGGATCCTCAGAACGCTCAAGAACCGCTTCGGCAGCACGGCTGAACTGGGCATCTATGAAATGACCGACCAGGGCATGCAGGAAGTAAGCAATCCAAGTGAAATTCTTATCACGCAAAAAGAAGGCCACCTTAGCGGAACGGCTATCGCGGCCAGCATCGAAGGTCAGCGCCCGCTGCTCATTGAAGTACAGGCCCTGGTAACACCCTCCGTATATGGAACACCGCAGCGCACCGTCAGCGGTTTTGATCTGAGAAGACTGCAGCTCCTCCTCGCCGTGCTCGAAAAAAGAGGAGGGTTTCATTTTGGCGTTAAAGACGTATTCCTCAATATCGCGGGGGGACTGAAGGTTGAAGATCCTTCGATCGACCTGGCCGTACTATGCGCTTTGCTGAGTTCCTTCGAAGATGTTCCCTTAGCTTCCGATATTTGCTTTGCCGGCGAGATCGGCCTGAGCGGTGAAATACGCGCAGTCAACCGGATCGGTCAACGCATTGCCGAAGCAGAGAAACTGGGGTTCAGCAAGATCCTCGTGTCAAAATACAACCAGAAAGGACTGAAGAACCAATCCCACCAGATTGAAGTCGTTACCATGGGAAAGGTAGAAGAAGTGTACAAACACCTGTTTTAAAAGCCCGGGTCAGTAGCCGATGCATGAAGTCACCTCTTTCCGCACTCGCTGCGTTAGCCCATCTTTTCTTTCCGCATACCTGCTGCGGATGCGGTTCCGATATGCTTGGCGACGATGAAATTCTTTGTTTGTCGTGCCAGGCCGAAATGCCGTTTACCGGTTTTGAAGACTATCCCGATAATCCGGTCGAACGGATCTTCTGGGGCCGCCTTCCGATAAAAGCCGCTGCCGCTCATTTGTATTTCACCCAGCACGCCGCTGTGCAGGAAAGCATTCATCAGTTCAAATACAAAGGCCGGAAGGACATCGGATCTTATTTCGGTCGAAGCATGGGGAAGTCTCTCCGGCAATCCGCACGCTTTCAGGATTGTTCTCTTGTGGCGCCACTGCCCTTGCATCCGTCCAAAGAAAAAAAGCGGGGATATAACCAGGCATCCATGCTGAGCGATGTTATTGCGAAAGTACTTGGCATCCCTGCTGCTCCCGAAGCGCTTAAACGGGTAACCGGCACGATAAGTCAGACGCATAAGAACCGTATTGCCCGATGGCAGAATATGGCAAACAAATTCGAGGTGAATGAACCGGAGAAACTGGTCGGGCAACATGTTTTACTGGTCGACGATGTCGTGACCACGGGAGCTACGCTCGAAGCCTGTGCAGCAACCTTACTGGCAATTGAAGGGGTCACCGTGAGCGTGGCCGCGTTAGCCTATACCGTGTGGGCCTGACCATGACTTTTGACATTCCTCCGCTTGTTGCTATTTTTGTTTGAATGCGGAAATACCTGATCTTATACCTCGCTGCGGGATATTTCCTGTTTGCCTGCAAAAAAGATCATTATATTTCGGGACCGGCTGTACTGAATTTCTCTTCAGACAGTGTGTTTTTTGATACCCTCTTCACTTCGACCGGTTCTGTAACGCAAAAGATCCGGATCATTACCCGAACGATCAGAAATTATTGATCGGCAATATCAGCCTTGCCGGCGGGACTAATTCGCCCTTTAAATTAAACATTAATGGTTCACCCGGCCCCGATGCTTCCGGACTGACGCTGGAAGGGGGAGACAGCCTGTATCTTTTTATTTCCGTTTATATTCCGGCGGGAACAGATCCGCAGGCATTTATACTTCGCGACAGCATACAGGTTCATTATAACAATCTGGATCGCTACATACAGTTAAGCGCCTGGGGGCAGAATGCTCATTTTCTAAAAAACGAAACGATCCAGAGTGCTGTGGTCTGGAACAACGATATGCCCTATGTGATATCGGGAGGCCTTCATGTTGACAGTAATGCCGTACTGACCATCAACGCCGGATGCCGGATCTACCTGCACGCCGATGCCGCGGTACTGATCGATGGCACGCTGATCGCTAATGGCGGTGCGGCAGACAGCACAAGGGTTTACTTTACCGGCGACAGGCTGGATGAACCGTATGCATCCTTTCCGGGATCCTGGCCAGGTCTGTATTTCACTGCTGCCAGCCAAAACAATCACCTGCAATACACGGTGGTGCAGAATGCCTATCAGTCAGTCGCCTCAGTGGGTCCGTCTACCAATGCATCGCCCAAACTGGTGCTCGATCAGTGTATCATCAACAACTCTTCCGATGCCGGCATTCTTGCGGTGCAGTCGAGCGTCGATGCCAACAACTGCCTGATCAGCAATTGCGGCAAAAACATTGAAATTGTCGGAGGAGGAACTTATCACTTCACCAATTGCACCGCAGCTTCTTATTCCAATGCACTGCTTCAGCATCAATCGCCCGTGCTATCTGTTTCGGATGAAGGAACGGTCGACGGCCAGTTGATTTCCGGCGATTTGCTGGCCGCATTCACCAACTGCATTTTATGGGGAGATGCTAATATTGATGATGAAGCCCAGGTGAGCCATCAGGCCACGGGCGCCTTCTATCTCCTCTTCGATCACCTTATACTCAAACAGAAGAATTATCCCGGTAATACGGACAGTGTCGCCGTCCTGCTGAATGCCGATCCCTTGTTCAGCCAGATCGACAATACCAAACGTCTCTATGACTTTCATCTTCAGGCAGGATCTCCGGCCATCGGCTTCGGTACGGACCCCGGTTTAACGATAGATCTCGACGGAAATGCCAGGCCGGTCGGTAAACAGGACCTGGGCTGTTATGAACGGCAATAATTTCTTTTTTCAAATACTTAACTTTGAATAGCACTTTATTAGCTCATTTCAATAAAAAACCAGGTTATGCTACGCATGTTATTCATTCCGATATTAGCCTTTTTTGCCATGGGCATTTATGATTTCAAAGTACCCGCGCTGAACGGAGGAACCATCGATCTCTCCGCTTACAAAGGGAAAAAACTGCTGATCGTCAATACCGCTTCCAAATGCGGCTTCACGCCTCAATATGCCGATCTGGAAAAACTGTATGACAAGTACAAGGACAAGCTCGTTATCGTTGGCTTTCCTGCAAACGATTTTGGCGGGCAGGAACCGGGAACCAATTCCGAAATCCAGGAATTCTGTCAGAAGAACTACGGCGTAAGTTTTCCGATGGCTGCCAAAGTGGATGTGGTAGGCGACAATATCGCGCCTTTATTCAAATATCTTACCGAACAGGCAAAAGCCATCGGGGTACAGGAACCCGTCATCAAATGGAACTTTACCAAATTCCTGCTCGATGAAAACGGGAAGCTGATTGCAGTATTTCCCAGCAAGGTGACGCCGATGAGCGACGAAATAACGCATTATCTGAATTAAACTTCCGGTTCACGCATGTTTTTCGGGCAGGTAACAGGACTCCAGCCGGTTAAGGATCGTTTGCGCGTCATGGTTGAAAGCAACCGGCTTAGCCATGCTCTGTTGTTCGCGGGCTCCGAAGGCGCGGGTGCATTGCCGTTAGCGCTGGCTTTCTCGCAGTACCTCATGTGCGAAAAGATCTCGCGTAAACCTGCTGCTCCTGGCCTGTTCCCCACCGAAGAGCCGGCCAATCATTCTCTTCCGGTTGAAAGCTGTGGCGTCTGCCCTTCCTGTGTAAAAGCGTCCCAACTGATTCATCCGGATATTCACTTTACTTTTCCTGTCTTCCCGCGCAAGCCGGGCGAGAAAGCCCTGAGCGCGGATTTCATTACGGAGTGGCGGGATTTTATCTCCCGCTTCCCTTATGGAAATCTCTACGATTGGCTTCAATTCATCGAGGCCGAGAACAAACAGGGAAATATCAGCGCCCATGAATGCAATGAGATCGGCAGGCAGATCAATTTGAAGAGCTTTGAAGGAGGGTATAAGATTCAGATCATCTGGATGCCGGAATACCTGGGCAATGAAGGAAATAAATTGTTAAAACTGATAGAAGAACCTCCCGATGACACCCTGTTTCTGCTCGTAGCGGAAAACGAATCGGGCATATTGCCGACCATACTCTCCCGCCTCCAGATGATTCGCATACCCAGGCCTGCCCTGGCGGATATTGAACGGACGCTTCAGGATCTGGGCCAAATAGAACCCGCACAGGCCAGGAAGCTGGCTGCCGGCAGTCAGCAGAATATGCGTGAAGCCCTGAAATACCTGCAGGATGCGCCGGAAGACTGGCTGGGAATGCTTCGCGAATGGCTAAACGGGATCCTTAAGACAGGACCCGTGGCCCAGGTAAAATGGATAGAAGAAACGGCCAAGCTGGGACGCGAAAGGCAGAAGCAGTTCCTGCAATATTTTATGCATTTGCTCGAAGAAGCTATCCGGCTCAACATGAATGAAAAAGAGATCGATAATCTGCCGGCAGCGGAACAGGATTTTGCATCAAGGCTCAATCGGATTGCCGACCCGGGCGCCCAGGAGGCCATGATCAGGGAAATCAACCAGGCTATCTATTATATTGAAAGAAATGCGCACGCCAAGATGCTCTTTCACGCGCTCACGATCCGGTTCAGCCATATTCTGCGAAGCCATGAAATCGCCGTTTTGACCTAGAACTTAGTATATTTGACAATTGCTGGTTAACAAATACATATGGGATGTACTAATTGTGGCACTGCCGGCGGCAGGCCAACCGGTTGCAAAAGCCATGGCAGTTGCGGGACCGGGAGTTGTAATCGGATGAATGTATTTGACTGGCTCTCGAATCTTCCGTTTAATGATCCGGCAGGAGAATGCCGGGTGATTGAGATAAGTTTTAATCAGGGCAGCCGAAAAGATTTCTTTCGGAACACCACCATGCAGGTCTTCGAAAAAGGCGACCTGGTCAGTGTGGAAGGTGTGGGCGGCTTTGATGTAGGAACGGTTAGCTTAACCGGAGAGCTGGTCAGAATTCAACTGAAGAAAAAGAATGTGGATGAATATCATCCGGACATGAAGAAGATATTGCGTCGCGCATCCGAACGCGACCTCGATCTCTTCAAGCAGAACAAGGCCCGTGAAAAGGACGCATTGATCCGCGCCAGGGCTATTTCCCGACAGCTGAAGCTGGACATGAAAATGTCGCAGGTGGAGTTTCAGGCCGATGGCCGGAAAGGGACCTTCTATTATATTGCCGACGACCGCGTCGACTTCCGCGAGCTGATCAAGGTATTTGCTTCCGAATTCCGGGTTAAAGTAGAGATGCGGCAGATCGGCGCCCGTCAGGAGGCCGGGAAAGTGGGTGGTATAGGAAGCTGTGGCCGGGAACTCTGCTGCAGCACCTGGCTAACCGATTTCAAGTCCGTCAACACCACGGCTGCCCGCTATCAAAATCTCTCCATTAACCAGAGTAAGCTCAGCGGCCAGTGCGGCCGTCTCAAATGCTGTCTGAATTACGAGCTCGATACCTACCTGGACGCACTGCAGCAATTTCCGGATAATGCCGATACGCTGCAGGTGGCCAAGGGAACGGCCCTCCTGATCAAAAAAGACATCTTCAAGAACCTGATGTGGTATGTATTGCCCGACAGCAATAAGCAGTATCCGCTGACCATTGAGCGGGTCCGCCAGATCAAGAAGCTGAACCAGCAGAATACAGCCCCCGACGATCTCGGGGCCGTCGAGGTCGCCACCGGCAAGCCCAAGGAGGAAATGGCCAATGTGGACCTGGCTGGTCAGATCAGCCTGAGAACGCTGGACAAGGCGGACCGGAAGAAAAGAATGCAGAAACAGGGCCCTCCGGGTCAGCCGCAATCGCAGCAACGCCGTCCAAACAGGCCGCCCAAACAGCAGCCGCCACGTAAAAAATAGACGTAAAAGGCCTCTTTACATTGGCCCGGGTTTTTCGTAAATTGCATTTCCTAAATCAGTATCAACCATGGCTATTTTTAAATCTGGTAATCCTGCCCTGAAAGTGTTTCAGAATACCGTCAGCCTTCCCGGTGAAGGCACTATGACAGAGAAAGGAACGCTGAACAAATTTTTCATGCTGTTTATCCTGGTCATGGCATCCTCCTGCCTAACCTGGAAGGCCTTCTCCGATGGAGTGAATGTTCTTCCCTGGGTGATGGGAGCTGCCATTGGCGGACTCGTTGTTGCGATCGTGACGACTTTTAAAAGAGAGTGGTCGGCCTATCTTACACCCGTTTACGCTATTCTGGAGGGTGTTGTGCTGGGCGGTATTTCGGCCGTTTATAATAATGCTTTTGCTAAAACAGCTCCCGGTATCGTGATGCAGGCCGTGCTGCTTACGTTCGGCGCGGTGATCGCGATGTTCGTGCTGTACCGCTTTCGCGTGATCAAAGCCACGGAGAAATTCAAATCAATTATCGTGACCGCAACCGGAGCTATCGCGATCTTCTATGTACTCTCGATCGTGCTGCGTCTTTTCGGGATCGACATCGCCTTCATCCATGAAGGCTCTACTCTCGGCATCTTTTTTTCATTGTTTGTGGTAGCCATTGCGGCGCTCAACCTGATCCTCGACTTCGACATGATCGAACAGGGCGTGGCGGGCGGCGCACCAAAATATATGGAATGGTACGGCGCTTTCGGATTGCTGGTAACCATCGTATGGCTCTACCTGGAAATCCTCAGGCTGCTGGCTAAAATGTCGAGTAGAAAATAGAGGCAAATGTGATAATATGGAGATGTGAAGATGCAAATAAAATTCCATTTTCACATCTCCACATCATCACATTTCCACATTCCTAGAACCCGTCTCCATCCAGCAAATTCCCTAATCCGCGCAGAATGCTTCCTTCTTCCTTGCGTGAACCGAACTGGGGACTGTATTGAATGATCCGGCTGGCTAACCGGCTGATCGGAAGTGACTGCAGCCAGACTTTCCCCGGACCGCGAAGTATCGCAAAGAATAAGCCCTCGCCACCAAACATCCAGTTGCGGATGCCACGGATAAATTCGATATCGAAATCGATGCCTGCAGTGTACGCCACCACGCAGCCCGTATCTACCTTAAGCAATTCGCCGGGCTTTAATTCTTTCTCGATCACATAGCCGCCCGCATGCACAAAGGCCAGCCCGTCTCCCTCCAGCTTTTCCATAATAAATCCCTCGCCACCGAAGATACCCGTTCCCAACCGGCGCTGAAAAGCAATGCCGACACTCACCCCTTTTGCCGCACACAAAAAAGCATCCTTCTGGGCGATCAGCGTACCGCCTAAATCCTGCAGATCGAGGGGAATGATCTTCCCGGTATACGGTGCGGCAAAGCTCACGCGCTTTTTACCCTGACCCATATTGGTGAATGCGGTCATGAATAAATTTTCTCCCACGAGCACCCGTTTACCGGCGCTCATCAGCCTGCCCAGCAGTCCGCTATTTTGCTGCTGCTGCGAGCCGTCGCCGAAAATGGTCTGCATTTCGATACCGTCGTCCATCATCATAAAGCCGCCCGGTTCACCGATCACGGTTTCCTGAGGATCAAGCTCTATTTCCACAAACTGCATTTCTTCTCCGAAGATTTTGTAGTCTATCTCGTGATTATTGCGCATGAGTAATTTTTTATAAAGTTAAGCCGGACTCAAAGAAGTCCGGCTTGCATCAGTTATCAAAACCAGGCATTGGTCCAGGCCTTGCCTACCGCCTTACCTGCAAATTTCCGCTGCCTTCTCAGCACTTCAAAACGATGACGGATCAGCGTGTACGGGATCATCACCACCAGGAAGATAATGGTAAGCGGCGGAATGCCCATCAGCGAAACCCAGCGGCCTCCAAAATAGCGGCGCATCGGACG
>DASZRP010000372.1:0-43029 GCA_035548895.1 Puia sp.
GCGGTTCAGGTATTTCAGGATCAGCGGCTCGGCCGGTTCAGTTTCATATAAAACTACCACGCTGCGCTCCGTACGCCGGCAAACGACACGGCAGATATGTGCGGCAGATACGAGCGGATGTCCGCCGGGAAGAATAAAAGATTTAAGCGGAGCCAGCGTTTCATCCATCCGGTCAATTTCCTTTTCTAATTGCAATACATCTTCTTCTTTGAGCTCAGGAATCTGCATTTTGCTTTTCTTATCGGGATCGGCGGCGAGCCTTGAGCCGATAATAAAGAGATCCTGCTGGATCTTGCCCAGTATAACTCTTGCGTGATTATTTTGATATTGGTCGGAGAGCCAGCCGATAAAGCTATTGAGCTCGTCGGCATTACCGTAGGCCTCGATGCGGATATCTCCCTTGGATACCTTTCTGCCGCCAAGCAAACCGGTCTTGCCGGCGTCGCCGGTCTTCGTATAAATTTTCATCGACATGAGTCGAAATGGGGATCAAAGTGCAGGTTCTAACACGCTTTGCCGCCTGCGGTCGGTTTCAATTACGCCGTCTTTCAGGCGTACCACGCGGTGGGCATAAGCGGAAATATCTTCCTCATGGGTTACGAGTACCACGGTGTTGCCTGCCGCCTGGATCTTTCCGAAGATCTCCATGATCTCGATGGAGGTCTTCGAATCGAGGTTACCGGTCGGTTCATCCGCCAGGATCAGCGAGGGGTTATTCACCAAGGCACGGGCAATGGCCACACGCTGGCATTGTCCCCCGGACATCTCATTGGGCTTATGATGGCTTCTTTCAGTGAGTCCCACTTTTTCCAGTACTTCCATCGCCATTTCCAGGCGTGTTTTTTTCGGGAGGCCTGCGTAGACCAGGGGCAAAGCGACATTTTCGACAGCGGTCAGCCTGGGCAGCAGGTTGAACTGCTGGAAAACAAATCCGATCTCTTTATTGCGCACTTCGGCCAATGCGTCGTCTTCCATTTTACTCACGTCCTGGCCATTCAGTATGTATTTGCCTTCTGTGGGAGAATCCAGGCAACCTAAAATATTCATCAGGGTGCTCTTGCCGGAACCGGAAGGTCCCATCAGGGCGACATATTCATTTTTGAAGATCTCGAGACTGATGCCCTTCAGTACGGGCACCGCCTGCTTCCCCATGAAATAACTCTTCCGTATGTCATCAAGCTCGATGATCGCCTGTTCTTTCATAGCATGGTTTTAGTTTACTCAACCGGCGGGTTGCGTACCACCTGGGGTACTTTAAAATATTCTGCATCAGCTACCGGTGCGTTTTTCAACGCATCTGCGCGTTGTATATAAGTTTTCACGAGATCGTCCCGAAGCACATCGGTTTCTTCACCCATATAAACCAGCGGTTCCGTGTTCCTTACATCCACTTCGCGCAGTTTCTCTACAAAGCCGATCATTTTCTCCAGGTCCTTTTTTATCTCCTGCCGCCCGGCTTCGTCGAATTCGAGGTTAGCCAGCTTGCACAAATGATCTATCAGCGTGTCGTTGAGTTCCATTGAAGCAAAAATAGGGTGGCCCGTTCAGAATGCCTAACGCGAAAAGACATGCGACCTGAAGGCCGGGCGCCTGCCTGTTCCTGCAATTTCCCTGATTTTTCTGAAAAAAGCGAAGGTTTAACTTTTTATCTGATGAACGGAAAGCGCAGGCAAGCCCCCGCTGCCGTCAATGCCTGTTTTTGTTAACTTCGCGGCTCATGGAAAAAAAGAAAGAGATTGTTTTGAGCGGCATCCGGCCGACCGGTTTTCTGCACCTGGGCAACTATTATGGCGCCCTGCGAAACTGGGCGAAGATGCAATATGAATATGACTGCTATTTCTTTATTGCCGACTGGCATAGCCTGACCACTCATGCCGATACCCGGGAACTGAGGCAGAATACGCGGCGGCTGGTTTCCGAACTGATTGCCGGCGGCCTTAACCCGGAAGACTGTGTGATCTATGCGCAGAGTGATATCCCGGAAATCGCGGAGCTCTATCTCTATCTCAATATGCTGGCCTACCGCGGCGAGCTGGAAAAGACCACCACTTTCAAGGATAAAGTGCGTCAGCAGCCGGAAAATGTCAATGCCGGCTTACTTACCTATCCGGTATTGCAGGCGGCCGATATCCTGATCCACCGGGCCGTCAAGGTCCCTGTTGGCAAAGACCAGGAACAGCATATCGAGATGACCCGCAATTTCGCCGAACGGTTCAACTACCGTTATGGGGAAGTGTTTTCGTTGCCTGTGGCTTTTAACTATGGATCCGAGCTGACCAGAATACTCAGCCTGGACGGCAGCGGGAAAATGAGCAAGAGCGAGAACCAGATGAACACGATTTATCTGAATGACGACGACGACCTGATCACTAAGAAAATCATGAAGGCGAAGACTGATCAGGGACCCGTTACCCCAAACAGTGAGAAACCGGATTATATCAAGGGCCTGTTCACCCTGCTCGGTTTGGTGAGCGCTCCCGATGTGACGGCCCGCTTCGAAACCGATTTCAACGAATGTCGTATCCGCTATGGCGATATGAAAAAGCAATTGGCTGCCGATATGGTGAAATTCATTAAGCCGCTGCGGGAAAAGGCACATGCCCTCCAGCAGGACAGCGGGAAGATCGATGGTATTCTTGCCGATGGGGCGGCCAGGGCAAGACAAAGCGCTTCGGCAACCCTGAGTAAAGTGCGCGAGGCCATTGGTTTCCGGTCATAACCGTTGGACCGGCATCTATTCCACTGCGAAACCTTTGATTTCGGTCAAGGTTCATCTTTTTTTTTATTTCCGGGATAAGAATTTACATTTAAGCATGGCAAAGACGAAGAAACCTAAGCATATCGCGGTGGCGGGCAATATTGGGGCAGGGAAGACGACGCTGACCGAATTGCTGAGCAAGCACTATAAATGGATACCACAGTTCGAGGACGCCGATCATAATCCCTACCTGAACGATTTCTACGAGGATATGCCGCGATGGAGCTTCAATTTGCAGATTCACTTTCTGAACGGCCGCCTGAACCAACTGCTCGAAATATACAGCGGGACCGAAACGGTTATCCAGGACCGGACCATTTATGAAGACGCTCATATTTTCGCTCCCAACCTGCACGATATGGGATTGATGAGCAAACGCGACTATAACAATTATTTTCAATTTTTCCAGACACTGAAGCGCATGGTGCAGCCGCCCGACCTGCTCATCTACCTGCAGGCTTCGGTACCCACGCTGGTAGGGCAAATACAGAAAAGAGGCCGGGAATACGAAGAGAACATCCGGTTGGACTATCTCAAACGGTTGAACGATCTCTACAACAAATGGATCGAGGGATATAAAGAGGGCGGTCTATTAGTGATCGACGTTGATAAAAATAGATTCCCCGAGAACGAAGAACATCTCGGCGAGATCATTTCCCGGATCGACGCCCAGTTGTACGGGCTTTTCTAACGGATTATACTTCCGGAGCGCCCCAGCGAATCTCATCCGGCGCCAGCCGTTCATATTGCCTGAAGTTTTCGATAAAGCGCATCGCGAGTTCCTTCGCCTTCGCCTGGTATTCCAGGGGATTTTTCCAGGCGGATTCAGGATTTAGTATCTGCTCGGGCAAGCCGGGACAGGAGTCCGGAACTGCAAAACGAAATACGGGGTGCACTTTCCAGTTGCAGTTTCCCAGCTTGCCGGACAGGATAGCGCGGATAATCGTTCGCGTATGAGCCAACGGAATTCGTTCGCCCTTCCCATAAGGGCCACCGCACCAGCCCGTATTGATCAGCCATACACGCACCTGGTGTTTGCGGATTTTCTCTCCTAACATTTTGGCATAAATGGCGGGATGCAGGGGCAGGAAAGGCGCGCCGAAACAGGCGCTGAACGTAGACCGGGGCTCGGTTATGCCGGCTTCGGTTCCTGCTATTTTTGCGGTATATCCCGAAATAAACTGATACATGGCCTGCTCAGGCGTTAGCCTGGAAACCGGCGGAAGAATGCCGAACGCGTCGCAGGTGAGAAAAAAGATATTCGAAGGAATTTTACCAACAGAGGGAAGTATGGCTCCTGGAATAAAGTCCAGCGGATAGGAGACGCGCGTGTTTTCCGTGATCGAAGCGTCATCGTAGTTCACGCTGTTCGTATTGGGAAAGAACATGGCATTTTCAATCATCGCGCCCCGGCGGATAGCATGAAAAATATCCGGTTCTTTTTCTTCTTTGAGATGGATGCATTTTGCGTAGCACCCGCCTTCGAAATTGAAAATTCCTTTGTCGTCCCAGCCGTGCTCATCGTCGCCGATCAGTCTCCTTTCCCGGTCGGCGCTGAGCGTAGTCTTGCCGGTTCCGCTCAGTCCGAAGAAAACGGCCGTATCGCCGTTGCTTCCGCAGTTGGCCGCGCAGTGCATGGTGAGCACATTGCGCTGGCCCGGCAATAAAAAATTCAGGACCGAGAACACGGACTTTTTCATTTCGCCGGTGTAGCCGGTACCGCAGAGCAGGATAACCCGGTGACCAAAAGAAATTACAACGGCGTTCTTATGAGCGACTCCCGATAGTGCCAGATCCAGCCTTAAACCGGGAGCGGCCAGGATATGCCAATCGGTTTTGAAATCCTCTTCTTCCGGCCTGGGGAACATATTGTAGGCGAATAAACTCAACGCAGGAGTTTCTGTGATGACCCGGAGATTGAGGCGATATTGATCATCGGCACAAACAAAAGCATCTCTTACCCATATTTCGGGCAGCTTGTTCAGATAAGCCGTGATCTGGCTGAAAATGGAATCGAAGTATTTTTCTTTGAGGGGCTGGTTGTAATTGCTCCAGTTGAT
Source organism: Puia sp. (assembly GCA_035548895.1). Taxonomy (GTDB): domain Bacteria; phylum Bacteroidota; class Bacteroidia; order Chitinophagales; family Chitinophagaceae; genus Puia. The sequence goes on from DASZRP010000372.1 coordinate 4,819, forward strand.
CGTCTTTTCGGAAATCTCATCCACGACGAGGTAGCGGTCTCCGGGGCAGCGCCCGGTAAATTCTCCGGTATGGATCAGAAGGGCGCCGGAATCGGTAAGCTGCCCTTCATTGCGACTGATACATTGACTGATCAGCTCATCCGGACCAAGCTGATAATGTATGCTGCCGGCCATTTTTAACCCCAGGTTCATCAATTTCTTCAGGGGAAGGCCCATGACAGGTACTGACATAGAACAAGCGTTTATACCCCAAAACTAAAATTTAATTATCTCTAAAAAAATCCTTTTTTTAGCCATATAAATTTGAAATTGTTCATTAATATGGATATTATTTGTCATTTTGTTTAATAATGCCGGAATATGCCGGTCTTGCAGAAAGGAATAAAGCCCCTGTTTGCGGCTGCGGTGGTTTCGCCAATCCTCCCTACTTTTACAAGAATGAAATACCTGCCACTCAATCCACTGATATTTAAGCAGAACCGCCAGCGGTTCCGGAAAAAAATGGAGGCGGACTCGATTGCCATCTTCGTCAGCAACGATGAAATGCCCACCAATGGGGATGCCCTTTATCCTTTTAAGCAGAACAGCAATCTGTACTGGCTGACGGGAATCGTTCAGGAAGAGACCATGCTGGTCCTCTTTCCGGATCATCCCGATCCCAAATACCGGGAAGTGCTGGTGTTGATGAGGCCGAATGAATTGAAAGAAAAATGGGATGGCAAGCGGCTGCGCGCAGAAGAAGGGAAGGCTATTTCGGGTATAGAGACGGTGGTCTGGCTCGACACGCTGGAGCCTCTGCTGCAGGGCTGGATGCATTTGGCTAAGAATGTATATCTGCCATCGAACGAAAACGATCGCAAGAACAACATCGTTCAGACCAGGGAATACCGGTTCATCGCAGAATGCAGGAAGAAATATCCACTGCACCGATACCTGCGCGCGGCGCCGATCCTCAAAGAACTTCGCGCTGTAAAGACCACGGAGGAAGTAGAGGTGATGCAAAAAGCCATCGACATTACGCACCAGACTTTCAACCGGGTGATGCGGTTCATGCGTCCCGGCGTTTTTGAGTATGAAGTGGAAGCCGAAGTGCTGCATGGTTTCCTGATGCAGCGGGCTACCGGGCCGGCTTATCAAAGCATCATTGCTTCAGGAGAAAACGCCTGCACCCTGCATTACATTTCGAATAACCAGGAATGCAGGGACGGCGATATGATCCTGATGGATTTCGGAGCGGAATATGGCGGCTATTGTGCCGATCTTACCAGAACCATTCCGGTGAACGGAAAATTTACCAAACGTCAGAAGGAAGTATATAATGCCTGTCTGCATTTGCATCAGTTTGCCAAGAGCCTGCTGAAGCCGGGAATTATTATTACGGATTATCATCTTCAGGTAGGCGATGAGGCGGACAAAATATTTCAACAGATCGGATTGCTGACAAAGGCAGATGTGAAAAATGCCAGTCGCGAGAACCCCGCTTACTGGAAATATCTTTATCATGGCATTTCCCATCATCTTGGTGTCGATGTGCACGACCTGGGTACCCGAACGGCGCCGCTGGAAGCGGGCATGGTACTTACGGTTGAACCGGGGATCTATATTGCCGAGGAAAAACTTGGCGTTCGTATTGAGAACAATGTATGGATCACCAAAAACGGGAATAAGGACCTGATGAAAGATATTCCTGTCACCGTGGAAGACATTGAATCTGCTATGAAATCGGGCAGCCGGTAGCCGTCATTACACTCATCCCTGAACTTACCGCTTCATGAAACATATCCCTAATTTTTTTACGCTGCTGAATTTATTCTTCGGTTGCATTGCCGTCGTTTGCATACTGCAGAACGGTATCAGCATTATGTACAGCGCTGATGGCCTGCAATATGTCGATATTCCCGAACGGATCTGGCTGGCGCCGCTTTTCATCGGACTGGCTGCCTTAGCCGATTTTGTCGACGGACTGGCTGCGCGTTTGCTGAAACAAGGCTCTCCGCTTGGGCGCGAGCTTGATTCATTAGCTGACGTAGTAAGTTTCGGGGTTGCTCCGGGCATGATCCTGTACCAGTTTTTACGGATGAGCTATATGCGTGAAGCAGATGGCGCAGATGTTTCGATGGTCTGGCTGTTTCCTGCCTTCTTTCTGCCCTGCGCTGCTGCCATGCGGCTTGCCGTCTTCAACCTCGATCCGGGTCAGACGGATCATTTCAAAGGCGTGCCGGTTCCTGCAGTAGGTATCCTGGTCGCTTCCTTTCCTTTAATTTACTGGACGAAGAACAACGACTGGTCGGTTCAGCTTTTATTGAACAAATGGTTTATTTACGGGATCATCATCCTGCTTTGTTACCTGATGGTCAGCCGCCTTCCGCTGATGTCGATGAAATTCGGAAAAGCAAGCGCCGCTCAGCAATTGCCGCGCATCGTTCTTCTGGTGCTGAGCCTGATCTTGGTAATACTCCTGCACTGGCTGGCTGTTCCGCTCATCTTCCTTTTTTACATTATAGTATCTTTGACCTTCAAAAACAGGATCGTATGAATTATTCAGTCCAGGTTAAGGTAATGCCATTGAAAGAATTGCTGGATCCGCAGGGTAAAGCCGTGATGGGAGGCCTGCGCAACCTGGGCCTGCCGCAGGTAGAGGATGTTCGCATCGGCAAGATCATTCAACTCCAGATAGAAGCGGGTAATGCAGAACAGGCCAAAGCGACGGCGGAAGAAGCGGCCAAAAAACTGTTAGCCAACCCGGTGATGGAATATTTCGAAGTTACGCTATAGAAGAAGTCACCCTATAGGGAATGTGGAAATATGGAAATGTGGAGATGTGAAAATGAACTGGCAGGCGTCTTCGATCCCACATTTTCACATTTCCATATTTTCACATCTCCACATTAGAATCATGCTCTATCTCGTTCCATCTCCCATCGGCAATCTTCAGGACATCAGTCTCCGCGCGCTGGAAGTGTTGAAAAAGGTAGATCTTATCCTGGCCGAGGATACCAGAAACTCGATCCGGCTGCTCAATCACTATCAGATCATCAAGCCACTGTCCCCTTATCATCAGCACAATGAGCATAAGGTGCTGCATCATCTCGTTGATCAGTTGCTACAGGGGAAGACGATGGCCCTGCTTACCGATGCGGGAACACCGGGCATTTCCGATCCTGCTTTCCTGCTGATCCGTGAATGCATCCAGGTACAGGTGAAAGTGGAATGTCTTCCGGGCGCTACGGCTTTCGTTCCGGCGCTCGTGAATAGCGGCCTTCCGATGAACCGTTTCTGTTTTGAAGGATTCCTTCCGCAGAAAAAAGGCAGGCAGACCCTGCTGAAGAAACTGGCCACGGAAGAGCGCACCATGATCTTCTATGAGTCCCCGATGCGCCTGGTGAAAACATTGGAGGAATTTGCCGGCTTCTTTGGAGAGAACAGGAAATGTTCTGTCGCCCGGGAGCTCACCAAAGTGTACGAAGAAAATATTCGCGGCACGCTGAAGGAAGTCGCGGATCATTTCCGGGAAAAAGGAGTGAAGGGAGAAATCGTGATCGTGGTGGAAGGCGTGCCCGCCTGACCGAAACTATATATCGCCTAAAAATAAAATTAAACAGAAGATGAAGTTCCTGCGTAGTTTATTTCAGCATCGCATGATGGTTTGCTCTTTTTTGCTGATGCAGCTGATCGTACTGACTGTTTCTGCACAGCCTGACCGCTGGCAGCAGCGGGTGAAATATGTTATGGACATCGACATGAATGTGTCGACCAACCGGTTCACCGGTAAACAACACCTCGAATACAGCAATCATTCTCCGGATACGCTTTGGAAAGTTTTTTATCATCTCTATTGGAATGCATTTCAGCCAAACAGCATGATGGATAACCGGAGCCGGGAATTGGGAAATAAGCTGATCAACGGTTTCCCGGATTGGGATGAACGCGTTAAGGACCGCATTCTGCACCTGACACCGGAAGAGATCGGGTATCAGAAAATCCAGTCGCTCAAAATGAACGGCGTGCCGCAGGAATTTAAAGTGGAAGAAACCATATTGGAAGTCACACTCTCCAAACCGATCCTGCCGCATAGCACCGTCAGCTTCGACATGGATTTTGAAGCACAGGTGCCCCTGCAGATCCGCCGCAGCGGACGCGACAATCCGGAGACTAAAGTCCGCTATTCCATGAGCCAGTGGTATCCCAAGATCTGCGAATACGATTATGAGGGTTGGCATGCGACGCCTTATGTTGCCCGTGAATTTTACGGCGTGTGGGGCGATTTTGACGTGAAGATCAGCATCGATAAATCCTATATTCTCGGAGGTACGGGATATTTGCAGAATCCCAACCAGATCGGTTACGGTTATGAATCTCCCGGTACCAAAGTGACGCGTCCTGCAGGGGAGAAACTGACCTGGCATTTCATTGCTCCCGAAGTGCACGATTTTGTCTGGGCCGCCGATCCGGAGTTCAAGCATGCCACCAAAAAGGTCCGCAATGACCTGACCCTAAATTTGCTTTACAAGACGACCAATGTTTCGGAAAAGAACTGGCTGACCATCCTGGACCAGGCTGCTGAAATGTTTCCCTATATCGAAAAGACGTACGGGCCCTATCCTTATAAGCAATATTCGTTTATACATGGCGGTGATGGGGGCATGGAATACCCGATGGCCACGCTGCTGAAAGACAATGGAGGCTGGATGCACGAGTTCATGCACAGCTGGTACCAGGGCATGATGGGCACCAACGAACTGAAATATCCCTGGATGGACGAAGGTTTTACCCAGTATGCCGCTGCGAGGAACTGGGGCCATCTGCGTGGCGATACTTCGGTGGATCAAACCTTTCAGCGGGAATACAAAAGCTATTTCTACTTAGCGAAAAGCAATATCCAGGAACCGTTGAGCACTTACGCCGATTATTTCGATACCAATCTCGGGTATAATTTATCGTCCTATTACAAAGGCGCTCTTTTCATGATTCAGCTGGGTTATATTGTTGGTGAAGAAACGCGGGACCGGATCCTGCTGGAATACTATCACCAGTGGCGTTTCAAGCATCCGAATGCCGACGATTTTCTGCGGGTAGCGGAAAAGGTGAGCGGCCTGCAGCTTGACTGGTATAAGGACTTCTGGATCAACAGCACGAAGTCGATCGATTACGGCATCGACAGTTTATGGGAGGTGGGCGGGAAAACGAGGATCCGCTTGCGGATGATCGGAAAAATGCCCATGCCCATCGATGTGCTCCTGAAGTTCAAAGACGGCAGTAAAGAACTGGCCTATATTCCATTGTATTCTATGTTTGGTCAGAAGCCTGTTGAAGATAAAACCATTCCCAGGCATGTATATGAATCGTGGAAATGGACGAACCCGGACTACGAGTTCGAGATCGATCACCGGCTGACGGACCTGCAGGAAGTGGAAATCGATCCTTCGCACCGGATGGCTGACGTCAACCGGTTGAACAACCTGCTGGAATTGAAGTGGTAGAAACTATCTTCCGAAAAATTTGTTGATGGCTTCCACACGGTTGCTTACCTCGAGCTTTTCATAGATATGATAAGCATGCTTGCGCACGGTTTCCTGACTGATGTACAGTTTGGCTGCAATTTCCTTGTACAGCAGGCCCCGGGCTAACTGCTCCAGTATCTCATGCTCCCGCGCCGTTAAGCCCGGGAGCGTCTGATGATCTGGAATGGCCGGCGTCTGATCGAGCTGAAGCGCCTGTACCAGCCTGCGGGCCACCTGGCTGCTTATGGGAATGCCTCCTTCCTTCAGCTCCCGGATTGAGTCCAGGATACGGTCCGGCGGCATTTTTTTAAGAATATAACCACCGGCGCCTGCCTGCAATGCCGTAATGATCTTTTCATCGTCGTCGAATGCCGTGCAGATCATGAACGATATCCGTGGATGTTCCGGTTTGAGCTGCCTGATGATATCGATACCGTTTTCGTTTTTGCCCAACTGGATATCCAGCAGCACCACGTCGGGCTGCATCAGGGGGATCCAGATCAGGGCTTCCTGAAATCCCGAAGAGCTGCCAAGCAATTCAAAGCCGTTAGATCGTTTGATAAGTCGCTCCAGCGCGCATCGTATTTCCTCGTGATCGTCGACAATATATACCGAGATGGCCATGGCGGGGATTTGATGAAGAAAGACATCCAAATTAGCCATCCCCTGAAGGGTTTGAACAGTAAAATCACCTCATACCGGTATGGGTTTTTCGGTCTCTTGTACCGCTAACGCGGAATGCGCAGCACGTATTTTTCCCGGAATACAGGTTCGGGAAATAGCTCGAAGATTTCGATCATTTGAGGACGGGCTCCACTTTCAGAGATCTCTGCGGCAAGGTCTCCTCCTTTCAGGCAGATCAGTCCGCTGGCTGCAGGCAGTTCCGACGTGGCCCGCTCAGCCTTTGCGGCGGATGATTTTTTGAGTAGCGGCCTTGCCCATCTCCAGAGGTCTTTTAATGGAGCGACAGCGCGGGAAACGGCCACATCAAAGGAACTGTCTCCGATCTCTTCGGCACGGATATGCCGGGTAGTGATATTCTTCAGTTCGATTCCTTCCGCCACGGCATTCACCACTTTCAGTTTTTTGCCGATGCTGTCGACCAGGTGAAAATGAACTTCGGGGAAAAAAATGGCTAAGGGAATACCGGGGAAGCCACCGCCGGTTCCTATATCGATCACTTTAGAACCCGCCGGAAATTCAAACAGGGCGGCGATGCTTAACGAGTGCAGCACATGTTTTTCGTAGAGAGAACCGATGTCTTTCCGGGAGATCACATTGATCTGTTCGTTCCAGTGAGCATAGAGTTCAGCCAGTGCCGAGAACTGTTTGCGTTGGGTTTCGGTAAAATCGGTGAAATACCGGTTCACTATCTCCATGCCATGCGCGGCTTCTTCCATAATGATGGAGCAAAAATGAGATAATATCCGATCATCCAGATATCCAGCAGCCACCAGTAGGGGAAAAGATCTCCTTCTCCGAGCTTTTTCATCGATTTGAAGTAGACGATGCCCTGCAGCAGCAGGCGGCAGCCAAAAATGATCAATGTCGGCAGCCAGTATCCGTAGATCAGGCTGAGCACGAAAGCAGGATAAAATAAAAACTGGCTAAGCGAATAAGTGCCAAGCAGCCATTTTTGCTTAGGCCGGTAAAACTTGCCGGTGCTGTAATGCCTGTTCTTTTGATGAAACCATTCTCCGAAACTGTTTTTGGGTTCCGACAGCGTGAAGGATTCCGGGTCGATCACGATGCGGGTGTTGTTGTTATCGGCTACCTGGTTGATGAACAGATCGTCGTCGCCGCCGGGCAGGTGGTTCACCGAAGAGAATCCCTTGTTCTTGAAAAAGAGCTCTCTTTTATAAGACAGATTTCTGCCCACGCCCATATAGGGCTGTCCCGCTAATGCGAAAGACAGATACTGCAAAGCGGAATGAAAAGTTTCGAACCGGATCAGCTTATTGAGCAATCCAGGCTTTTTCTTGTAGGGGCTATATCCCAGCACGATCTTGACGCCTTCTTCATAGCCATCCTGCATTTTTTCGATCCAGAACTCGCTGGCTGGCACGCAGTCGGTATCGGTAAGCAGCACTACTTCGTGACGGGCCTCTTTGATCCCGATGCTCAGCGGATATTTTTTCCCCGGAATTCCCTTGGCTTCATATTCCAGGTTCACGATATGGAGATCGCGAAAGGTTTTTTTGAATTCTTCTAACAAATAACGAGTATCGTCCTGACTGTTGTGGTTCACCACGATCACTTCATGAGAGCTGGGATAGGTCTGAACCAGGGCGCCGGGGAGGTTGGCTGCTAAGTTGGCCGCTTCGTCGCGCGCGCAGATGATCACGCTTACGGGGTGATGCTGGGATTTGGTCTTAACTGGTTTCCGGAAAAAGGCAAGCCGCTGAAAGAAAAAAGCGTAGTAGAAGAGCTGCAGTGCGGCGATCAGGCAAAAGAAAGCAAACCAGATCTCAGTCCACGGCAATTGAAACAACAAGCGACCCATTCAGTGCTACAGTTAGTTAGGGAAGGCGAAGGTACGGAATATAGATGACAGTTGACAGATGACGGATGACAGTACATGGTTGACCGTCCACCGGCAACTGGTTACCGCTCACGACCTACTGTCATCCGTCATCTGTCAACTGTCATCCTTAACTTGCGCCATGGCCGCATTTTCATTTTCACTCCAGCACAAAGATCCGCTCAGTGATGCGCGGGCCGGACTGATCCGCACGGATCACGGCGAAATCCCTACCCCTATATTCATGCCGGTGGGCACGGTGGGCAGCGTCAAGGCTGTCAGCACCGAACAGCTGAAGAAAGATATCGGGGCCAGGATCATCCTGGGTAATACCTATCATCTCTACCTGCGGCCGGGTACGGCCGTGTTGGAAAACGCAGGCGGCCTGCACCGGTTTATGAACTGGGATCGCCCGATCCTTACCGATAGCGGAGGTTACCAGGTTTTTTCGCTTGCCGGTACCCGTAAGATCAGCGAGGAAGGCGTGGTGTTCAAATCGCATATCGACGGTTCGTCCCATTTATTCACGCCGGAGAACGTGATGGATATCCAGCGCAGCATCGGCGGCGATATCATCATGGCTTTTGATGAATGTCCGGCCTTCGGTACGGGTTACGATTATACGCGAACATCGATGAACCTGACGCACCGCTGGCTCGACCGGTGCATTGCCCGGTTTAACAGTACACCCGACCGGTTCGACTACACGCAAAACCTCTTTCCCATCGTGCAGGGTGGTGTGTACGAAGACCTGCGCCGCGAGTCCTGTCAATATATTTCATCCCGCGATGCCGTTGGCCATGCGATCGGCGGGTTAAGTGTGGGTGAACCGGATGAACAGCTTTATGAAATGACCGCCGTTTGCTGCGCAAACCTTCCCCCCGAAAAACCCCGATACCTGATGGGCGTGGGCACGCCCTGGAATTTGCTGGAGTGCATTGCCCTGGGGATCGATATGTTCGATTGCGTGATGCCTACCAGGAACGGAAGGAATGCGATGCTGTTCACTTCGAAGGGCGTGATCAATATTGATAACAAAAAATGGGAAAATGATTTTTCTCCCATCGATGATGGCATTGTCTGCTCTTTCAGCAATGAATACAGTAAAGCCTACCTGCGACATTTATTCAAAAGCCGCGAGCTGATGGCGTTGACCATCGCCAGCGTTCACAACCTTGCGTTCTATCTTCACCTGGTTGCTCAGGCGCGTTTGCATATTCAGCACGGCGATTTTGGTTCGTGGAAATCGCAACAGCTTGATGTGTTGAAGCAGCGACTTTAGATGACGGATGACGGATGACAGATGACTGATGACAGGAAAACTATTATCAGTGAACTGTCATCAGTCATCTGTCAGCTGTCATCAGATCAATTCCCGCTCCACGTATTATTCGCCTCGTTCACATCGGGCAGGTTTTTATCCGGATCTATCACGACGGAAAGAATTTTCCGGGTGGAAGGATAGAAGAATTGCCAGACGGGACCTCTTTGCCAGATCTCCACGGGCAGGGTTACACGGCCTGTTTTACCACCGGTTTCTTTTATCTCGACAACAGCAGGCATCGGTAGTTGTTCCCGGTTCTCGATGGAAATGATCGCTCCGCTTGCGGGATTGGATTCGACATAAGTCACGCCCATAACGGCCTGGTCGATCTTCCAGTTATTGATGAACCAGCCTCGCCAGAACCAGTCGAGGGTTTCGCCGCTGTAGTTCTCGATGGCATGGAAGAAATCCCAGGGCGTTGGATGCTTGTAAGCCCAGTTTTGAATATAGTACCGGAAGGCATTGTCGAACCGCTCTTCGCCTAACACCTGCTCGCGCAGCAGTTGCAGGCCCATGGCCGGTTTATCGTAGGCGGCGGCGCCGAGATAACGTGGCTGAATAACCTCCGGAATGGTCATGATGCTTTCGGAATTCCACTGGAAGAAGCGGGCGGAGCGACCCCTGATTTTCGGCTTTTGATAGAATTCCCCGTGGTTAAAATATTTGTCGGCCACGGAATTGATGAAGGTATTGAACCCCTCATCCATCCAGGCATACTTCCTTTCATTGCTGCCCACGATCATGGGAAACCAGGTATGGCCAAATTCATGACTGGTAACGCCCCAGAGCTCTCTTTTCTGGCTAAAGGCGCTGCAGAACACGATGCCCGGATATTCCATGCCGCCTACGGGCCCGGCTACATTTACGGCGTTGGAGTAAGGAAAAGGAAGCCATTTTTCAGAGTAATGTTCGATAGCGCCTTTCACGAATTCGGTTGATCGTTTCCAACCTGAATCGGTGGCGTATTCCGCGGGGTAGACCGACATGGCCAGGGCTTTTTTGCCCTCTGGCAAATTGATCCTTGCAGCGTCCCAGATAAAGTCGGCCGAAGCGGCCCAGGCTACATCCCTTGCATTATGACAGCGAAAATGCCAGGTTATCCGGTCTTTCGAAGACTGCGGTGTATTCAGTTCTTTTTCTGTCCGAATGACGACAGTCTTGTCGCTGTTCCTGGCCGTTTCCAGTCGCTTCTTCTGGGTCGGAGTTAATACCTCGTCAGGGTTCTGCAATTCGCCGGAGCCTACGACGATCAATTTGGAAGAGGTCGTAATGCTGTAGTCGAAATCGCCGTATTCAAGATAGAATTCTCCTGCGCCGAGATAGGGCAGGGTATTCCATCCCAATACATTGTCATACACGCAGAGCCTTGGATACCACTGGGCGATCTCATAATCCCAGCCATTGTCGGTTTGCATGCGGCCCATCCGGTCCGATCCGCGTTCGGGGATGCCGAATCCGTAAACGATACGGATTCTGATAGAATCGCCGTTGGCTTTTAATGCTTCGGGCAGTATAACCTGCATCCGGGTATCGCTGATGGAATAGGTCAGCTTCTCTTCCTGTGTGCCGCGGAGAAGCACAACAGATTTGATATCGTAGCCGCCGGGAAATCCAAGGTTCGCATAGCGGCCGCCGTTGACCGGCGTGGTGGCTTGTGCGCGGGAATCCAGGCGGTAGGCGTTCTGATCTAACTGAAGCCATAAAAAGGGCAGCGGTTCCGGGCTGTTGTTGCGGTAGGTGATGGTCACCGTTCCGTCGATCCGCTGATTGACATCGTCTAACGAGGCCTGAATAGCATAATCAGCTTCATTCTGCCAGTATTTCGGGCCGGGCGTGCCGGCGGCGGTTCTCACATCATCGCCATAGGCCTGGTAGAAGAACGGGGCAAAGGCCTCGTGCTGGTCGTAGTTCACGGTGTCCTGGGCCCGGATATTCAACAGGATGAGCAGGGTGGCGGATAATGTCAATAAGCATTTCTTAACAAACATCAGAACAATTTTAAGGGGCCGAAGGTAAATTTTTCGTGATTTTTCGCCGGCCTGATTTTGATGAAAGGTTTGTGATTTAACAGAGCGGGTTAATTTGAGCCCTTTCATTGACGTATTTTCGCCCCGCTTTCTGATATGAAAAAACTGGATTGGTATATTCTGCGCAAGTTTCTCAGCACTTTCGTCTTCACGATGCTGACTTTCACGGTCATTGCCGTGGTGATCGACACTAGCGAGAAGGCGGACGATTTTGTAAAATCGGGCCTGGGCACCTGGGAGATCATCACGCATTATTTTGTTGGTTTTGTGCCGTTTATCATGTCGATGATCTTTCCGCTCTTCGTTTTTATCGCCTGTATCTATTTTGGGTCGAAAATGGCCGGGCGTTCGGAATTTATCGCCATTCTGGCCGCTGGGGTGCCCTATCCCCGGATGCTTCGTCCGTTTATTGTCGGCGCCGTATTGCTGAGCCTGATATTCTGGGTTGCCAGCCAGTACTGGGTGCCCTGGGCCAATGAGATCCGGACGAATTTCCAGGCCACCTATATAGACCGCAACAGCTCCTATAACAGCGATCCATACCGCTCGAATAGTTATTACCTGCGGGTGGACGCGGAGACTTACGTCGGTATGCGGTACTACGATACGGCGCGCAAGTTTGCCGGGAGTTTTTTTCTTTCGAAAATAAAGAATGACCGGATGTACTACAATCTCCGCGCGGAATCGATGAAATGGGATACGGCAAAAAAAGACTGGATCCTGACGAGCGTGGTGGAGCAGACCAACGACGGGTTGAAGGAAACGGCGCGCCTCATTCCCTCGATGCATATCAACCTGAACGTGCGTCCGAATGAGCTCAAGCGGGACGATTACCTGAAGGACAAACTGTCCACGCCGGAGCTCAAGCGGTTCATCAAAATGGAAGAGATCAGGGGAAGCGAGGGACTGAATAATTATAAGGAAGAAAACTATCACCGCGATGCTTCGCCGTTTTCCGTTATTATTTTAACGATGATCGGCGCGGTCATTTCAACCCGTAAAGTGAGGGGTGGCAGTGGCCTGAATCTAGCGCTGGGACTGGTGATGGCGGCGACTTTTGTCATCATGGATAAATTCTCGGTCACCTTTGCCACCAAGGGAAATTTTTCACCGATGCTCGCCGCCTGGATACCGAATATCATATTCGGCCTGGTAGCCATCTGGCTTTATCTGCGGGCGCCGAAATGAGGTGATTGCAAACGCCCGTTGAACACAATATTTTGCTCTAAAAACAATCCTGAACTACCTTTAGCCATCTTATAGCAGAAATTTTACCGCGCGTATGACACTCAAAGAAAGGTTTAAAATTAAGTCCGATTCCCTCAGTGCAGAGATCAAAGATATTCTTAAAGAACACGGATCAAAGACGATTGGCGAAACGACCTTGTCGCAGGTTTACGCCGGCATGCGGGGGATGACCGGACTGGTGACTGAAACCTCACTGCTCGATCCCCAGGAAGGCATCCGGTTCAGGGGTTATTCAATACCCGAGATCCAGGAAAAGCTGCCCAAGGCAAATGGCGGGCATGAGCCGCTGCCGGAGGGTTTGTTTCTGCTCATGCTGCTCGGTGAATTGCCGGATGAAAAAGACGTTCAGGAACTGACAGCCAATTGGCAGCGTCGCAGTCACGTGCCCAATCATGTGTTCGACGCCATAGAAGCGCTTCCCGCGGCTACCCATCCGATGACACAATTCGTGGTCGCCATCATGGCTTTGCAGACGGAAAGCCAGTTTGCAAAAAAATATGCGGAGGGGCTGAGCAAGAAAGATTACTGGGAAGCGGTTTTTGACGATTCGATGAACCTGATTGCCCGCCTGCCCCGTGTGGCCGCCTATATATACCGCAGAAAGTATAAGAATGGAGAGCATATTCAGCCCGACGGTCTGCTCGACTGGGCCGGGAATTTCGCTCACATGTTAGGCTATGAGAACGATACGTTCAAGGAACTGATGCGGCTTTATATGACCATTCACGCCGATCATGAAGGCGGCAATGTGAGCGCTCATGCAACCCATCTGGTTGGATCAGCACTCAGCGATCCTTATCTGAGCTTCGCTGCGGGAATGAACGGCCTGGCAGGGCCTCTTCATGGCCTGGCCAACCAGGAAGTGATCAAATGGATCATGGAATTGAGAAAAGAACTGAATACCGAGCTTCCCACCAGGGAGCAGATCGTGGAATATGTACAGAGAACCCTGAGCGAAGGGAAAGTGGTCCCCGGCTATGGTCATGCGGTGCTTCGCAAAACGGACCCGCGGTTCACCGCTCAGATGGAGTTCGGGAAGAAGCATATTCCCGATGATCCGTTAGTGAAGACGGTTTGGAATATTTACGAAGCCGTTCCTCCGGTGCTGCAGTCGCTGGGTAAAATAAAAAATCCCTGGCCCAATGTCGACGCCCATAGCGGCGCCCTGCTGGTGCATTATGGGCTGGTTGAATACGAATTCTATACGGTACTCTTCGGCGTTAGCCGGTCCCTTGGTGTGCTGGCCAGCCTCTGCTGGGACCGCGCGCTGGGATTCCCCATAGAAAGGCCAAAATCCATTACGACCGAGCTGGTAAAAAGCTGGCTCGAAGGAAAGGCGGAGGTTTGGGGGGACTGAATGGATGACAGATGACAGTTGGTAGATGACAGACTTCAGATAAAGACAGGTTAATTATAGATAATCAGCCTAATTCACTAAAAAGCCTGTCATCCGCCATCTGTGTTAACTGTCATCTGTCATCTATCATCTACTCCATCGCCTGCACAATATCAGCAAGTATATCCTCCTTATGTTCCAGCCCGACGGAAATGCGGATAAGCCCGGGCGTTATATTCACTTCTTTTCTTTCTTTCTCGCTGAGCTTGCTGTGCGTTGTGCTGGCCGGATGAGAAGCGATGCTTCGGGTGTCGCCCAGATTGGCGGTTCTTGACAGCATCTGCAGCTTATCGAGGAAACTTCTGCCAGCAGCAAGGCCGCCTTTCAGTTCGAAGCAGATCAGTCCGCCGCCGTTCAGCATTTGCTTTTTGGCGATGGCGTATTGCGGATGGCTTTTCAGGAACGGATATTTCAGCCAGCTGATGGCCGGATGGCTTTCAAGCTGTTCCGCCAGGAACAGCGCATTGGCAGAGTGGCGCTCCATGCGTACTTCGAGCGTTTCAAGGCTGCGGCTGAGCACCCAGGCGTTGAACGGCGACAGCGCGGGCCCGGAACTGCGGCAGAACAGATAGATATCGTGAATGAGCTCCTCATTGCCTAATACCACGCCGCCTAAAACGCGACCCTGGCCATCAAGCCATTTGGTGGCTGAATGAATGATCAGGTCGGCTCCAAAACGCGCGGGCAGCTGGCCTATCGGCGTGGCAAAGCAGTTGTCGACACAGAACAGCAGGTTGTGTTTTTTTGCTAATTGACTAACTGCTTCGAGGTCGATGATATCGAGCGCAGGATTGGTCGGGGTCTCTATAAAGATCATTTTTGTGTTCGGCCGGATGGCTGCCTCCCATACGCTCAGATCGTTAACCGGTACAAAGCTGTATTCAATGCCGTATTTCGGAAGGAACTTGCCGATGATGCTGTGCGTGCTTCCGAAAATGGAACTGCAGGACAGGAGATGATCGCCTTGCTTCAGGAAGCTTAGAAAGGTGGCGAATACGGAGCTCATGCCCGAAGCGGTGGCAAATCCTGCTTCAGTGCCTTCAAGCACGCACATCCGGTCGGTAAACTCTTTTACGGTCGGATTGGAAAAACGACTATAGATATTATCGTCGTTTTCATCGGCGAAAGCGGCGCGCATTTCTTCGGCTGTGTCGAAGGAAAAACTGCTGGTCAGGAATAAAGGAGATGAATGCTCCATCTCGTCTGTTTGCTTTACACGGGTGCGGATCAGTTTTGAAACAGGATGCATAGTTTATGGTTGACGGTTGACAGTTGACGGTCTTGCCCGCCGTAGCCCTGGCGAAGGCGGGGTAAGAGAGATTCTTCATCGCTTATGAAATAATCCGGGATTCCCATTCTATTTGCGAACCGGAACCGGTAAGGGTTGCGGCCACGGAGCAGTACTTGTCCATCGACAAAGCGCAGGCTCTTTTTAGTTTTTCGGGGTCTACGTTGCCGCGGACTTCAAAAACAACGCGGATCTTCTTCCAGAGAGAAGGCTCCTTCCCCGGCTCACGTTCCCCGTCGATGCTGATGCGGAAATCGTCTATCTGCTGACGTTGTTTTTTCAGTATGGAGACGATATCGATGCCGCTGCAGCCGCCCAGGCCGATCAGCAACATTTGCATGGGACGGATACCGGAGTCATGACCGCCGGTTTCAGGACTGGAATCCATGTGAACCTGGTGTCCCGAGCCATCTTTGCCTTCAAAGGCAAAATCGTTGTCTGTCCGGATTACCTCAACGTGAAACATAAATAAGGATTTCAGCGAAGGTACTTACTAGTAGGGTAATTTCTCTGGCTGCGCCTTCAATGCATGGCTGCAAACCGTAATTCCGGCACAGTAGCCGTATAAAGAAAATTTCGGCCGGTTTACCGGCCTGCCTTTATTTTGCACCCTAAATCCCGATCGGGCGCATGGAAGAATTGCATATTGATCATCCATTCCAGCTGGAAAATGGCCAGTCGCTTCCCGGTATTAAGATCGCCTATCATACCTACGGGAAACTCAATGAACACGCAGATAATGTCGTGTGGATATGCCATGCACTGACCGCCAATTCCGATGCGCGTCGCTGGTGGCCTGGTATGGTTGGAGCCGATCATATCATTGATGAAGAGAAATATTTTATTGTCTGTGCCAATATCCTGGGCTCCTGCTATGGCACTTCCGGGCCCCTCAGTGAAAACCCGGTAGATGGCGGGATTTATTTCTCCCGTTTTCCCCGGATCACTATACGCGATATGGTGCGGGCGCATATCCTTCTTCGTGAGCATCTCAAAATAAAGCGGATCGCCCTGCTCATGGGCGGCAGCATGGGTGGCTACCAGGCGCTGGAATGGTGTGTCATGGAGCCGGAGGTTATTCAGCAGCTTTTCCTGATCGCCACCTCGGCGGCAGAAACGGCCTGGGGAATTGCCGTCCATACGACCCAGCGGCTTGCCATAGAAGCCGACCCCACCTGGCGGGACGACGATGCGGATGCCGGTTCAGCAGGATTGAAAGCAGCGAGGGCCATCGGCATACTGACCTACCGGAATTACGAGATCATGAAAGAGAAGCAATCCGATCCCGATCTGGAAAAGCTGGACGATTTCCGGGCCTCTTCTTATATCAATTACCAGGGGGACAAACTGGTTCAGCGCTTCAACGCCTACAGCTACTGGCTGCTGACCAAAGCTATGGATACGCACAATATTTCGCGGGGTCGGGGAGGCGATCTGAAGAAAACCCTGAAGTCGATCCGGCATCGCACTTTGGTGATCGGCATCGACAGCGATATTCTTTGTCCGGTCGCGGAGCAGAAATTTCTTGCCGAACATATTCCTGCTTCCACCCTGGTGACCATAGATTCCATTTACGGGCACGACGGGTTTATGGTGGAATCGCAAAAAATTGCTGAAGTATTGCGTCGCTGGCTTACTTAATGCTCAACCTTCCCTGATAGTAGTCGAGGATTTTCGTCCTGAATATGTAGTTATATCTCGCAGCCGTTAAATTGGTATTGGCGCGGTCGTAATTGTTTTTGGCGATCACATAATCGACCGAAGTAATTACGCCATTGTTGAACCGGATCTCGGCCGTGCGGAAGGATTCGCCGTAGGCCTTCACCTGGTCCAGATAGCCCTTATACTGGCCGTACGCTGCATTCATATTTTGCCAGGCCTGCTCAACTAACTGCTGCAGTTGATTGCGGGAACTGCTGGCGATAACTTTTGCGTTGTCGAGATTTATTTTTGCCTGCTTCACATTATTGCGAACCGAGAGATAGTTCAGAATGGGAATGTTCAATTGCAGGCCCACCTGCTGAAAGCGGTTATTCTTGAATTGATCTCCGAATGAAATTTTCTGAGTCTGCAAGCCGGTCGTGTTCACATAATATTTCGTATTGGTATTGTCGATGATATAGTCGGACGTGATGATCGGATAGTCGGTGCCTGGAATATTGTTCGTGGCGATGCTGGAATAATTGGAGTTCAGGCTGCCGTACAAGGACAGGGTGGGGTAGTATTTACCCCTGGCTGCGGCTACCGCGTGTTCAAAAGATTTTACGCGGAGGTCAACGGCTCTGATGGTAGGAACGGTTTGCAGCGCGGTTTGATATATGCTATCGGAACTGTTGCCGTACTGCAGGGTGTTGGCGTCGAGCATAACCATTTCATAGCCTGCATCTTTCTGATAGGGAATATTCAGATAGCCGAAGAGATTCACCTTGGCCGTTTCCAGTGCGTTTACCATGTTTACTTCATTCACCTGGTCGCTCGCGTACTGCCCTTTCAGATCGTACAGGGTGGAAGGAGCAATTGCGCCCTGCTTGTTCAGGATTTCCAATCGTTCAACCTGCTTTGCGTCGACCTCAGTCTGCTGCTTTGCAATGACCAGTTGGTCCTGGCTGCTGAGCACCTGCAGGTAAGCGAGAATGACCGATAGGGTAATATTATCTTTTTGCTGCTGCAGATCCATTTTGCTGGCGTCGTAGCTCAATGCATTTTGTTTGATCCCCTGCAGCAGACTCAGTCCGTTAAACAGCGTCAGGGAAGCATTTAGGCCATAACTGCCTGAACCGTATTGCTGGTTCACATAACCATTATTGAAATTATTAATGCTCCGTCCGAAATTCTGCCCCTGGTTCAGGGTTCCATTGATCTGCGGCAGCAGGTTATCCTTGGCCTGCTTGAATTGCACGCCATTCGATTCCATCTGCAGTTCGCTCTGCCTGACCTGTAAATTATTTTGGATAGCAATATCCACACACTGCTGCAGGGTGAGCGTGTGCATAACGCTGTCCTGCGCATAGCCGGTAAGGTTCAGGCTGGAAAATATTATCAGTATAAGAATACGAAAACCCTTCATGGTGCTGATCATTTATTTTGACTCCGTTTTTTCTATTCTTCCATCGAGCAGATGGATGATCCTTTTGCCGTAATCGGCATTTTTTTCGGAATGGGTTACCTGGATGATGGTCACGCCATCCTGTTTGTTCAATGTGGTGAACAGTTCCATAATTTCCTCTCCCTGCTTTGAGTTTAGGTTCCCGGTCGGTTCATCGGCCAGGATCAGTTTGGGCTTAGCCACCAGCGCCCGGGCAATGCCCACCAGTTGCTGCTGGCCTCCGGAAAGCTGAGTGGGAAACAGGTCTTTCTTGCCCACCATCTGGAACCGGTCGAGGATATCGGCAACGATCGCTTTCCGTTCAGACGATTTAATATTCTGATAAATGAGCGGCGTCTCGATATTTTCATATACGGTCAGCTCATCGATCAGGTGATAAGCCTGAAATACGAAGCCGATATGCGTTTTGTAGAGGTTAGACCGCTGTTTTTCTTTCAGCTTATACACTTCGGTGTCCATAAAATCGTAATCTCCTTCAGAAGGCGTATCGAGCATGCCGATGATATTCAGGAGGGTGGACTTTCCCGAGCCGGAAGGGCCCATGATCGAAACGAACTCTCCTTCGCCAATTTGCAGGTTGATATCTTTCAGAATAAAATTCCGTGCATTGCCGATATTGATCCACTTCGAGATATGTTCTAGCTTGATCATAGTATTAATCGATTTTATAAGTCCGTTAACCGTTAACCGTCTACTGTCATCTGTCATCTGTCATCTATCAACTGTCATCTATTATTCTGTTCTCAAACTCACCACCGGATTAGCTACCGCCGCGCGGATCGCCTGAAAGCTTACCGTTATCAGCGCGATCAGGGTAGCCAGGGCTGCGGCAATAAAGAATATCCACCAGGCAATATGTATCCGATAGGCGAAATCCTGCAGCCAGTTACGCATCACCAGCCAGGCCAGTGGAGAAGCAATCACCACGGCAATGGCTACCAGCTTCAGAAAATCTTTCGACAGCAGGTTTACAATATTCGGAACGGAAGCGCCGAGCACTTTGCGGATGCCGATTTCCCGCGTCCGCTGCATGGTGCTGTAAGAGGCAAGCCCCAGCAGGCCCAGGCAGGAAATGATGATGGCCAGTATCGCGAAATTGAAAAAGAGCTTGCCGAACCGTTCTTCACCACGGTACTGCTTGTCGAAATATTCATCCAGAAAAAAATAGCTGAAGGGCCGCGCCGGGATCAGGGCATTCCATTTGCTTTCGATCGCCGCGATCGTCTTAGCCAACTGTTTTGTCGAAAGATTGATCGAGACCAAATGAACACCTTTCGGTTCAATGCGCATGGACAAGGGCTTGATCTCTTCCTGTAAGGAACGATAATGAAAATCCTTCATTACGCCGATGATCTGGCCTTCTCTTCCCCACTGGCGGAACTTGCGCCCAATGGCCTGTTGCGGCGAACTGTAGCCAAATGATTTTACCGCAGCCTCATTCAGGATGATCGCTTGGGTGGTGTCGGTAAGAAAATCGCGGGAGAACGGTCTTCCGGCAACCATCCGGATCTTGTATTGAGGTATATAGTCGAAGTCGACAAAATACAGCGCGAGGTTGGCGATCTGCATTTCTCCTTTACTATTTTCTACCTCGGAGTAAGCGCCCATATTGCCGCCCCCGGGCACGCTGGAAGACATCGCGACCGATTTCACGCCTGGCAGTGTAGCTACCGCGTTTCGGAAAGCTTCTCCGGCCGGATCGCTGTTCGTATTGATCACCATCATCTGATCCTTATTGAAGCCAAGGTCCTGCCCGCGCATGTAGTTCATCTGGTTATATACGATGATGGTGGCAATGATCAGGGCAATGGAGATGGTGAACTGGGCAACGACAAGTCCTTTGCGCAGCAGAATACCTCTTGTGCCTGTGCTGAACCGACCCTTTAAAACGGAAACCGGTTTGAAAGAGGACAATACGAGGGCAGGGTAGAAACCGGCTATGAGCCCGATCGTCAGGGCGCCAATGAGCAGGATCAGCAGATAGTCCGGATGCTGGAATATTCCGTCGCTGACGGTTTTTCCTGCCAATTGATTAAAAGGAGGCAGCATCAGCGCTGAAAGACCCAGGGTAAACAGAAAAGCGATCAGGCAGAGTATAACCGATTCGCCGATAAATTGCGCGGTCAGTTGCCCTTTGAGGGCGCCGACCACTTTCCGGATACCGACTTCCTTTGCCCGCTCTGCCGCTCTGGCTGTAGTCAGGTTGACGAAATTGAAGCAGGCGATCAGCAGGATGAACAGGGCGACCATCGAAAAGATATACACGTTGTTGATGTTTCCGGTCTTGCTTCCATCGCGGGTGGAACGCAGATAGACATCCCGGAGCTTTTCAAGCAGCAACGTCGGGTACATGTTGAATTTCTTCATTTCGGCGCCGTTGCGCTTTTCGAGGAAAGCGGGAAGCTGCGCCTGCAGCTGAGTGGCGCTGGCGCCCGGCTTCAGGAGCACGAACGTATTATTGCCATAATTTCCCCACTGGTCGTCTATGCCGGGATTGAATTTCCTGGTCAGTGTCGACATCGATACCAGCATATCGGCGGAGATGATGGAATTCTCCGGCATATCCTCCATCAATCCGGTCACTTTGGCCGTTAGGCCATCGCCGGTCAGCAACACAGTCTGGCCTACCGGATCTTCATTGCCAAAATATTTTTTTGCCGCGGTTTGAGAGAAGACAATACTCAACGGCTCGACAAGTACCGTGGCGGGGTTTCCCTTTAACAGTTTAAAGCCAAAGACACTGAAGAATGCGGAATCGGCATAAAGCGATTTCATTTCCTGGAATTTGACATTGCCCTTGCGTACCAACAGCTCGTCGCCATTGATGCGTACGGCAGCTTCAACCTGCGGCTGGTCCAATACGATATGCGGCCCGATGGCCCATGACGGCCCATCGATATTCAGCGTTTCAGACGGGGTTTTCAGATCGCAGACCACGCGGTAAATGCGATCGGCCTTGGGATGAAAAGAATCGTAGCTCAGTTCAAAACGCACATACAGGAAGATCAGGAAGCAGGCCGTCATACCGACGGTCAGTCCGAGAATATTGATCAGGGAAAACACGCGGTGCCGCCAGAGATTCCGGAAGGCGATTTTGAAATAGTTCTTGAGCATACAATTTATTAGTTGACAGATGGCTGATGACAGATGACAGTAATTTGTGTGTGAATTCGCATCGGATGACGGTCATCTGTCATCCGTCAACTGTCATCTGTCTCTATGAAAGAATATTCTCCGTAACCGTCTGTCCGTCCAGCATGCGGATAATGCGATGGCTGTAGCGGGCATCGTGTTCGGAGTGGGTCACCATGATGATGGTCGTCCCCTGCTCGTTCAGATCGGTCAGCAATTCCATCACTTCGTTCCCGTTGGAAGAGTCAAGATTTCCTGTCGGGTCATCCGCCAGAATGAGCTTGGGCCGGTTCACCACGGCGCGGGCTACGGCAACACGCTGCTGCTGACCGCCGGAAAGCTGCTGCGGATAGTGATTCCTGCGGTGCATGATCTGCATCTTGTCTAACATTTCCTCCACGCGTTTCTTGCGCTCGTCTCCTTTTACGCCGAGATAGATCAGCGGCAGTTCCACGTTTTCGAAAACGGTGAGTTCGTCGATCAGATTAAAGCTCTGGAACACAAAGCCGATATTTCTCTTTCGCAGGTCGGCCCTTTTTCTTTCGTTGAAATGAGCCACTTCAATGCCGTTGAAGAGAAAGCTTCCGCTGTCGGGGTCGTCGAGCAGTCCTAAAATATTCAACAGGGTGGACTTTCCGCAGCCGGAAGGCCCCATCACGGCTACGAACTCTCCGTCGTTCACCTGGAAGGACAATTTATTCAGCGCGATGGTCTCTACCTCTTCGGTTCGGTAGATTTTTTCCAGATTCTGAATCTGTATCATTTGTTTTTATTTTAACTGTTAAAGGGGATATGATGGTTTACTTGATGATGAGTTCCTGCATGTTGCCGTAGGTTTCGTAGCTGCTGGTTACTACCTGATCGCCGGGTTTAAGGCCTTGCAGTACTTCATAATAGTCCTGATTCTGGTTGCCCAGACTGATATCGGCACGGTAGGCTGTTTTCCCGTCTGCGCTCAGCTTGAATATCCAGTTGCCGCCGGTTTGCTGATAGAAACCGCCGCGGGGCACCAGGATAGCCTGTCTTTCATCGCTCAGGGCAAGGAGGATCTGGAGCGTCTGACCGCGACGAATACCTGATGGCACTTTACCTGTAAATTCCATATCGACCTGGAAATGGCCGCTGGTCACCTGTGTGAATACTTTAAAGATTTTGAGCTCATAGTTGCTGTCGGCAAACGTAAACCGGCCTTTGAGCCCGTTGTAGATCCTGGAAATATAATGCTCATCCACATCCACCCGCACTTTAAACCCGCTGAGCACATCGATCTGGCCAAGGCGGTCTCCTTCCTTTTTACTTTGACCAACTTCGGCATCGAGCGAGGTAAGCTGACCGTCGATCGGTGAACGCAATACCAGGTCGCCTACTTTCTTCCGCATGATGGCCAGTCCGCTCTGTGCGTGTTCAAACGATTCCTTGTCCTGTTCTGCCTGTTGCTTGGTGGAAGCCGTATCCTGTTTCAGAATTTCTTTGGTCAGTTTGAGCTTTTCCGCGTAATAGTTATAGTTGTTTTCAGCCTGCTTGAATTCCTGCGATCCGATGGCTTTCTGGGCATATAGCTCCTTATCGAGGTTATATATGCGCTCTGCTTCCTTGAAGCTGCTTTCCACATCGGCCATCTGGTTCAGCTTGGAGACTGTATTCTGCTGGGCGTTGATGCGGGCAAGCTGCATCTGGGATAATTGGGTGAACACATTGGTTTCCTGACCGGCCAGGTTCAATTCCAGGTTGGTGTTCGACAGGCGCAGGATGGGTTGCCCCTTCTTCATGATGGCGCCGTCTTCAACATATTTTTGTTCCACCCGGCCGCCCTCGGTGGCATCCAGATAAATACTGGTGTAAGGAAGAACGACCCCGTTTACCGGAATGGTTTCCTGGAAAGCGCCCTTGGTAACCGTGGAAATCGTTATCCGGTCCCGCTCAACATTCAACCTCGACTTTCCCGAGGTGAGGTAATAGCTTCCGAAGGCAAGGAGCACCAGGCCAGCGATGCCGGCAATTGTCAATATCCTTTTAAGCGGCCATTTCTTTTTTTGTATAACCCGATCTACCATTTTTTCATTTTTTTTAAAAACCACCCGGTATAAAGATACCCGGTGGGCATTATTAAAAGCTGAAACTGAGAATAACAAGCTTGATTATGCAACCACGTGCCAGAACCTGAGCAGAATGATTTACAGCTATTTAGAAATCCCGCGGCTGACGGGCCGGTCGTTTCCGATACAGGAACTGTCCGGTTTCGATACAGAGGCCCAAATGCCGGTATTCCTTTAAAAAATTAATTGTCACGAGTTTATATTAAAGTAAACTTGTGGCATTGTTTTGTTGCATGTTATAACAAATTATTTATTCCCCGGCAATGGTACTTAAAAATGCTTCGGTTCTGGTAATAGACGACGACGTAGATATTCTGACTGCAGTCCGGCTTCTGCTGAAGACCGAGGCCGCAGAAGTAGTAACTGAAAAGAACCCTGAAAATATTCGCTCGCTGTTTCACAAAAAGCGATTCGACATCATCCTGCTCGATATGAACTTCAACAGCGCCATCAATACCGGCAACGAAGGCCTTTATTGGCTGCGCAAGATAAAGGAATGGGACGCCGGGGCCTCCGTGATCATGATCACAGCCTATGGCGATATCGACCTGGCGGTTCGTTCCCTGAAGGAAGGGGCGGTGGACTTTATCGTCAAGCCCTGGCATAACGAGAAGCTGATCACGACTATCCGGGAGACCCTGCAGCGAAAAGACGGTTCGCCGGCCCAGAAAAGCAAGGAAACGACGGGAGGCGCCGATCCGGTATTGGTGATCGGACAGTCGCCGGCCATCCGGGAGATTCTGACCAAGGTGGAAAAAATAGCGCCCACCGACGCCAATATCCTGATCCTTGGAGAGAACGGGACGGGGAAGGACCTCATGGCCAGAATGATCCACGAAAAATCGCTTAGAGCTACCCGTCAGTTTGTGAAAGTGGATGTCGGCGCCCTCACCGAAACCCTGTTTGAAAGCGAGCTGTTCGGGCATAAAAAGGGTGCGTTTACCGATGCGCGCGACGATCGCACCGGTCGCTTCGAAATGGCCTCCGGCGGCACGCTGTTCTTAGATGAGATCGGGAATATCAGCCTGCAGCAGCAGGCCAAATTGCTTTCGGTGCTGCAAAGCCGGCAGGTCTCCCGGCTCGGATCGAACCTGCTGATACCCGTAGATATCCGGCTGATCTGCGCTACCAACCTGCCATTGTCTGAACTGGCCAATGAAAGCCGGTTCCGGAAAGACCTCATTTATCGCATCAATACGGTGGAGATCGTGATGCCGCCGCTTCGGCGGCGGCCCGAAGACATCGCTCCGTTAGCGGAAGAATTTGCGCGTATGTATTCGGCGAAATACCTGAAGCGGACCCTGGAACTGAACAGCCGGGCGCTCGAAAAGCTGAAAGCCTATCATTTCCCCGGGAATGTTCGGGAACTGCAATACAGCATTGAGCGGGCCGTGATCATGTGCGACGGAGACGAGATCAAGCCGGAGGATATTATTTTCTCGCCATTAGAAACCGTTAAAGAGGCGGAGGACCCGGACGATCGCGATCTTACGCTAAGCACTATCGAGAAGAATACGATCCTGAAAGTGATTGAAAAGCACCAGGGCAATATTTCGAGGGCTGCACGCGAACTGGGACTGACCCGCACTGCGCTTTACCGCAGGCTGAGCAAATATGATATTTAAACGGTGGACGGCCTCGACCGCCTTCGCCCGCCGTAGCCTTGGCGCAGGCGGGATGAAAGATGACGGTTGACGGACTATATAAGAAACAAAAATGTTCAAGAGATTCGAGTTTCGCATAATCATTCGCATTATACTGCTTTTCCTGGTGCTTTGCCTGACGGCGGTTGTGGTGACCCAGGCTCAGTTTATCTACCTGATCATCCTGCTGCCGGTATTAGGGTATCAGTTTAGTGACTTTTACCGTTTCTTCCGGAAAACCCAGGACGAACTGGATCAGTTTGTCGAATCAGTGCATTACCGCGATTTCTCCCGCCATTTCGATGTTACCCGGGCGCCCGTGGAGCTGAAAACCATGCGGAAGGGCTTTAATGACATCAACAGCACGTTCAAGGTCATCAGCCGGGAAAAAGAGACGCAATTTCTCTACCTCCAGAAAATACTGGAACTGGTTGAAACCGGCATTTTGTCGTACGAAGTCAGCAGTGGCGAAGTGGTCTGGATGAACGATTCCCTGAAAAAGATTTTGGGCGTGCCCTACCTGAAGGCCATGCATTCGCTGGAGAAGCGGGACCTCTATCTCTATAATGAAATTATTCAGCTGCAGCCGGGGACCGGAAAAATTGTTTCCATTTCCCGCGACAACGGCATCGTGAAAGTGCTGGCTTCCGCCACGGCCTTTCAAACGGATCAGAAAATGTTCAAGCTGGCGGCCTTTCAAAACGTGAACGAAGCGTTAGACGAAACGGAGGCCAAAGCCTGGCAGAAACTGCTGAGCGTGATGACGCATGAAATCATGAACTCCGTGGCGCCGATATCTTCCCTGGCCGATACCATGCTTGACCGGCTTCAGAAGGCGACGGAATTCATGCTGGAGCAGCCTGCCGCTATCGAGGACCTGGAACTGGGCATCGAGACCATACGCCGCCGCAGCGAAGGCCTGCTGAAATTCGCCGAGACCTACCGCAACCTGAACAAAATTGCGGCGCCAACCCTGAAGAAAGTGTGGCTCCGCGACCTCTTTGAGAATCTGCATCAGCTGATGTTGCCTACGCTGGAGCAGAAGCGTGTTCAGCTCGAGATCATTCTTCAGAACCCGGAACTGGCTTATGAGATGGACGCCACGCTGATCGAGCAGGTGCTGATCAATCTGCTGGTGAACGCGATCGAAGCAGTGAAGGATAAGGCCAATCCCCGTATTCAGCTGTCCGCATTCACCGCCAACAATAATAAAATCAACATTAAGGTAGCGGACAATGGCTGCGGTATCCCGGCGTCCCTTATGGACCGCATTTTCATTCCCTTCTTCAGCACCCGTAAAAACGGAAGCGGCATCGGATTGAGCCTGAGCCAGCAAATCCTGATGCTGCACAAGGGCAGCATCCAGGTGCAGTCGGTCGAAAATGAAGGATCGGTATTTACCCTGCACTTATAAGCGCTAACTTTATCCGGCACGAATATTTAAGGCTGTTCCGCAGCGGCGCTGATTAGAGCAAAAAAAATCTTATGCAGGAAAAACTTCGCATTGGCATTACCGATTGCGGTAAATACGACAATTACCGGCGGTGGATTGAAGCCACCGGGGAGGCGGAGGCCGTCCGGCTGAGCATGTATCTGAATAACCCGGAAGCGGTCGACGCCTGCGACGGCATCGTGTTTTCGGGTGGCGAGGATGTACAGCCGGAGCTTTATGGAAAGCCTGAATATGTTCAGGAATTTAACCTTACAGAAATTATTCCCGAGCGGGATGTTTTCGAATATGCCGTTATCAGCAAAACCCTGGAACAGAGTAAGCCATTGCTTGGCATTTGCCGCGGTTTGCAGATCGTGAATGTTTACCTGGGCGGGGATTTGATCCCCGATATCCCGTCGGTGTTGCATTCTGATCTGCATGCCAAGGAGGCGGGGGCTGACCGGACGCACGATATTACCATTGCGCCAGGATCGCTGCTGAACCGGATCTCGGGATTGAGCTCCGGACGGGTGAACTCGGCCCATCATCAATCTGCCGGAACTCCCGGTCGTGATTTGATGATCACGGCTTCGGCCGACAAGGGAATTGTAGAGGCGTTGGAATGGTCGAACCCCTGGGGCCGGCCCTGGCTGCTGCTGGTTCAATGGCATCCGGAGCGGATGGCCGATCAGGGAAGTCCGCTGACAAGCGGCCTGCGCAGCGCTTTCCTGAAAGCCTGCGGCCCGGCAGATTTTGGGGAAGAAAATGACAAATAAACGATTCGGCCTTGCGCCGGTTTGAACTGCGGAAACCTTTCCACAGAATCACCGTATCTTCTGTTTAAGACTGCTTGCCGAATGCCCTGACAAGAAAATTGACGCCGGTTAAGCCGGGAACGTAATCTTACTAAGGGTTTTTCCTTAGCTGAATTGGCTGTTGAGATATTCACCGGGAATTGTAGATAAAATCCAATAAAGACTTACTTGTTTTTCAAAAGCAGTCCCTTATTTTTGTCCGGCATACCTGTTCCCACAGGTTTTTGTAAAATCCCATCCGATCAAAGCCGTCTCTTCGACCCTGCAGAAACAGCATTAAACCTGTATCTCTAATTTACCTTTTTGAACCACGGAGTGTTTTGACAACTCACCGGGGGAATTGTTTGTAGCAAACAGATTACTACCTAATAAAAGTGCGAGTATGAAAAAATTTTACCCCTTCATTCTTACCATGATCTTTTTGGGCGCAGGCGTTTGGGCGCAGGCGCAGATGGTTTACAATTCGATTACCAGTAATCCTAGTGGCTTTACGTTAGATGACGCAAATTTCTGGGTTGGGCCTCAACCTGCCAATAATTGTGATAATTGTATTATCAATATTTATTCGGATGTTACTATGGTTCCTAATACGGCCACTTGCGCAACCGATGGAACCGGATGCAGCACCGCTTTTGCTCCGGGAACGGTTCCAGAATTGGCCAACATTGCGATCAGCAATAGTACAGTCCATATATATGGCGCTACCACGCTGACGATAAACACTCATGTAGAATTTACCAATACACAAGTTGTCATAGGGAACGACCCCACAACAACAGCGGCCATTATTATAAATAACCAGATCGGCGTTGATGCGGCTTCCTCTATAAGGCTGGCTAATATCAACACTTCGATGAATGCAGCTAATCTTGCAGGGGTTGATCCTACAGGTCCTTATGATGACTACGGGCACACCAGTAAAACTGCGGGTATTTTTACCAATCTTTCGTCGGCTATTGGCGGATATTCATACGCATATACTCTTGTCAGTGGATACATAGGGAATGCGTCTACCCAATATATAAATGCTGAATCTGATGGAACACAATACATTTTCAATTGTGATGGTGCGACACCGAATTCCTGCATTCCCGGAGTAATTTACGGACCGGCACAAACTACGTCTGATCCGACATTCGGCCTTGTATTTGGCTCTGCAACAACGCTTCCTGTCAGCCTCGTTCAATTCCTCGGCAGTAAAAATGCCGACGGCTCTGTCAAACTCTCCTGGTCAACCGCGCAGGAAGTGAATGCCGGGTCCTTTGAAGTGGAACGCAGCGCTGACCAGGGATCATGGGATGCGATTGGTACGGTTAAGGCGAAAGGCAATTCGTCCATTACTACGAACTATACCTATATCGATCAGTTCCCCCTGGCCGGAAATAATTACTATCGTTTAAAGATGGTCGATTTGGATGGCAGGTTCAAATACAGCAATACCGTGCTGGTAAGTTCCGCCAAAGATACGCGTCCATTGGTAGTGTATCAGAATCCCTGGGTGGACCAGATCCGGGTCAAGGTGAATGTGAATAAAGCTCAGACGCTGACGCTGACGGTATCCGACATGATTGGCAAAACCTATTTAAAACAATCCTATAATGCTCAGGCTGGTGATAATTACATCAACCTGGCGCCGGCCGGCGCTGTCTCGGGTATGTATATCCTGCACATCCAGGGTACCACCTATGAGCAAACGGTTAAGCTGGCCAAGAATTAAAGGATTTCGATAATCACTATTCAGTTGTGTGCCACTGTTCGGGAGGAATGAGCGTCCCCTGACAGTGGCATCGCGTTTTTAACAGATATGATCTCATGAACACATTTCCAAAGGCCCTTATTTTTGATTTGAATGGAACCATGGTCGATGATATGGGTTATCATGTCGAAGCCTGGTCAGGTATCCTGAACGACGACCTGAAGGCCGGTCTTACCCGGGAGCAGGTCCGCAGCCAGATGTACGGTAAAAATTCGGAACTGCTGATCCGTGTTTTCGGGCCCGACCGCTTCACACCGGAAGAAATGGACCACTGGTCGATGGAAAAGGAGAGGAGATACCAGAACGCATTTCTTCCCGCGATGAAACTGATTCCGGGACTGGAGGACCTGCTGAAAAAAGCCCATGCCGAAAATATTCCCATGGCCATCGGTTCCGCTGCAATTCCTTTCAATATCGATTTTGTACTTGACCATCTGGGTATCCGGAAATATTTCAGGGCAATCGTCAGTGCAGAAGATGTGACGATCAGCAAACCGGATCCGGAAACTTTTTTAAAAGCGGCAGCGCTGCTGAATGCCGATCCAAAGAGCAGTCTTCTGTTTGAAGACGCACCGAAAGGCGTGGAAGCCGGCGACCGGGCGGGCATGCCGGCGATTGTTCTAACGACCATGCATAGCCGTGAGGAATTCTCCTCATATGGAAACGTACTGCATTTTATAAAAGACTATACAGATCCCTATATACTCAGCCTGCTCCGGCAGGATGCCTGATCCGGCTTTCCCCGGCATAATTTGGGAAGGGTGTTCCCAAAACAGGAAGAAAACCGAAAACTTCCCGGCTGTAATTTCCTCATTCTCAGTAAAGCCCGGGCTGGTATAATGGTTGACACTTAGGGGAAAACTCAGCAATATGATACAGGATATTTCGGTTCAGGTACTCGGTGAAAAAATGAAGGAATTGGAAAACGCTTTATTTGTTTCGGAAAGCAAATCGCTTTCAAAACTTCCGACCCATATCGTACAGATTGCCGATGTGGACGAAGAAGGCAACGCCTGGTTCATCATTCCGAGCCCTACTCAGGTAATTGAATCTTTTGACCGGGAAATGCCGGCCAAGCTGGATTTCTTCAAGAAAGGAAAAGGATTCTACCTTAAGCTGCGCGGAATAGCTTCTCTTATTCAATCGGAAGAGCTGCTTCCTAAAACAACGGTGTTCCGGGAATTAGCTGGTTCTTTCAAAAAGAAGAAACTCGTTGCGGTTCGATTGAAAATGCAGTCCGCTGAATATTTCGAGAATGCCCCGCAGGGCGGCTCCAAGAAGACATTTTTTAATGTCGGCAGTTCAGTGTATAACTGGCTGATCAATCCGCTCTTCGGAAGGGAAGAACGCTGGGCGAGAATTCCGGTCTATGCCTTGAATAGTTGACAGTTGATAGATGGCAGATGACAGAGAAACTAACGTACTGTCATCTGTCATCCGTCATCTATCATCCAGGTGGACGAGTACAGGGAAATTACAGGAATTGGCAATAAAGCAAAATTGATGCGCTTTCTCGTGAAGCGCATTTATTTTTTCAGTCATCGATGCCTCTTTCACCAATACCTTCGGCTTTAGCGTCACTGTTTTGAACCGCCCTTTTCCATCCGGCGCTTCTTCCATTTCGCCTTCTGCTGCGTCTGAATATGCGATCACCACAACTCCGGCGTCGGCACAGAAATGAAGAAAGAAAAGCATGTGGCAGGCGGACAGGGATGCGATAAACATCTCTTCCGGATTATACCTCGACGGGTCGCCGCGGAACGAAGGATCGGAGGAGCCGTGTATTTCCGGCTTGCCTTCTACGGAAATCGTATGCGCCCGTTCATAGCCGCGATAGGTTTCCGTTCCCCGGCCTGTGTTACCTGTCCACCGGACATCGACCCGATAATGATGAAGCTTCGACATGTTCCATGTATTTACTTGAAAATCAATAAATCATCTACGCTTGTTGTGTAACCCATGTACGGTCTGTACCAGCCAGGCATGATCTTATTGATTTTCAATGAGATGATACTTAGGTCACACAAGGATCACACATGGTTCACACAAGGATGGCACAACGATTTCACACGAAAATGCGCTTTATCAAAGGTAGAGAACCGGGATATAAGCGGTATATAAGCTCAAAATACCACAAACAGGTAGATTTTAAAGTCATCCGGGTCGATAGTTTCGAATAACTCATTTATTCATGTTTTCAATTTGAAAACTTTAATTATATTCGTCATGAATATTGTAGCCAGGGGAACCATATTGTACTAGATAGAAAAATATCCTGGAGCAAAAAGATCTTTGCTGGCTTGGTACTATGAATTTTCTAAACTGAAATTTGGGCATTTTAACGAATTAAAATCCGTTTTTGGAAATGCAAGCCTGGTTGCCAACAGCCGGGTGATTTTTAATATAAAGGGGAACGATTATCGCCTCATTGTATGTGTAAATTTCCAAAAGTCTGCTGCTTATATTGTTTGGTTTGGAAAGCATGAAGCTTATGATAACATTGATGCAGCAACCATTCAGTTTGATCCAAAAATATTAAAATACAGATAAAGAAATTCTTATGAACTGGAAGGTAATAAAGACTGAAGCTGAGTACAGAAAAGCAGTCAAACGATCCATGGAGATATTTCATGCAGGGCAAGGTACTTCTGAAGCAGATGAATTAGATCTGCTACTGGTCCTGATCAAAGACTACGAAGACAAGCACATCGTCATGCCCGTTCTGGATCCTATAGTGGCCGTCAAATTGAAAATGGAAGAAAAAGGATTAAAAGCAAAGGATCTTGAGCCGCTGATTGGGACGAAAGGACATGTTTCATCGGTCCTTTCAGGCCGTCGGGAACTTACTTTGAAGATGGCTCAAAGATTGAAAAACTTTCTCCAGTTGCCTGCGGAAATATTCATGCAGAATGCAAGCTGAACCGGCTTTATCACGCAGTTAGCGATCTCCGAATAATACCTCCTCCAATCACATCATTCCCTTCATAAAAAACGGCGCTCTGGCCGGGGGCGATGCTTTTTACCGGTTCATAGAACTGAACCCGCATATCCCTGCCTTCCGGGTATAAATTGCTGAGGCAGCCCCTATCCTTATACCGGATTTTGGTAAGCGCTTCCACGCCGTCGGGAATGCTGTCGTATTTCATGAGGTTCAGTCCGCTGACCAGCAGGCTTTGACCGGCCAGGTCGGTTTCATCACCCAGGACCACAGTATTGGTATCCGGATCAATTGAGGTTACATACACCGGCTTTCCCAGGGCAATGTCCAGGCCCTTGCGCTGGCCGATGGTATAAAAAGGATAACCGCGGTGTTTGCCGATAATATTGCCATGGCGATCAACGAAGCTGCCACCTTCCACGGAAGCTTCCAGATCTGGCATTTTACGCTTCAGAAAGCCCCGATAGTCGTTATCCGGCACGAAGCAGATCTCATAGCTTTCGCTTTTCTTTGCCAGTTCGGGATAGCCGTATTCGATCGCCATTTGACGAATCTCGGTCTTCCGGAAATTTCCCAGCGGAAGCATGGTGCGACTGAGCAGGTCCTGTTCCAGGCCCCAGAGCACATAGCTCTGATCCTTAAGCTCGTCCAGCCCCTTGCTCAGGAAATAGCGCCCGTTTTCATGAAGGTGAATATTGGCATAATGCCCGGTGGCAATGAAATCGCATTCGAGCGCGTCGGCTCTTTTCAACAGCGCTCTCCACTTGATATGCGTATTGCACATCACGCAGGGGTTGGGCGTGCGGCCGGCGAGATATTCTTCCACAAAATTGTCGATTACCGCAGTGCCAAATTCTTCCCGGATATCTAACACAAAATGCGGAAACCCGTGGCGGACGGCCGCTGTGCGGGCGTCGTTGAAGCTGTCGAGGTTGCAGCAGCCCGTTTCTTTTTTGGATGAACCGGAGCCGGCATAATCCCAGGTCTTCATAGTAATGCCGATCACTTCATAACCCTGGTCATGAAGCATCAGCGCGGTTACGGTACTGTCGATACCGCCGCTCATGGCTACCAGCACTTTTCCTTTCCGGCTCATGCCGCAAAGATACCCACAAAATAGTATTTCGCCGGGGGCGCAAATCCAGTAAATTGCCTGTTCAAACCATTTTCAGTACGCAGCTAAATTTAAAGTTATGATCAAATTGCAAGTCATCGGAAACCTCGGAAAGGATTGTGTCACCAATCTGGTGAATGGTAAAAATGTGATCAATTTCAATGTGGCGCATACGGAGAAATTCCGCGATGCCCAGGGAAATCAGAAGGAGAAAACGGTATGGGTCGACTGTGCATACTGGACGGATCGCACGGCGATTGCCCCTTACCTGAAAAAGGGAACCCAGGTGTATGTTGAAGGAACTCCCGATCTGCGTACTTATCAGAAAACAGACGGCAGCCAGGGCGCTTCTTTAACCTTGCGCGTGCAGAGCGTTCAGCTCCTGGGCAGCCGCAGTTCGAACGATGGTGGCGGATACGGAAACGACTATCAGTCCGCCAATGCGGGAACTTCTGCAGTGCCGGCAGGCGACTCCTCTTCGCCGGTCGACGATTTGCCATTCTAACGATCTAAGGATCTGCCTCATCTGCCGTTGCCGGGATGGGACAGATCCTTTTATTGATCCGGTCAATATGAAACTGATCCCCTGAATTTTTTTATGGAAAGCATATTCCCCTACGATGAACTCTGGCGGTTCACCCATGAGATATTTATACGAATCGGCTGTTCGGCGGATGATGCCCGGCTGGCGACTACAGTCTTGTTGAGTGCCGACCTGCGTGGTGTCGATTCGCATGGCATAGCGCGCCTCATGGGTTATGTAAGGCTCTGGGAGGCGAAGCGCGCGAATACCCAGCCGAAGATTAGGGTAGTACATGAAACGCCGTCTACCGCCGTTGTGGACGGCGACAGCGGCTTGGGCCTGGTGGTTGCACCCTTCGCCATGGACCGGGCGATAGAAAAAGCCGCAAAGGTAGGGTCGGGCTGGGTTGCCGTGCGGAACTCGAATCATTTCGGCATTGCGGCGCATCATGCCCTGAAGGCGCTGGAACATGATATGATCGGTATTGTGATGACCAATGCGAGTGCGCTGGTTGCACCGACATTTTCAGTTGAACGATTGCTGGGCACCAATCCCATTTGCGTTGCTATTCCTTCCGGCAATGAACCGCCCTTCGTGGCCGATCTGGCAACGACTACCGCGGCGAATGGCAAGCTGGAGATACTGCAGCGTAAAGCTGAGCTTGCGCCGGAGGGATGGATACAGGATAAGGACGGCCATATCTCCACCAATCCCCATGAGCTGAAATCGGGCGGGGCTTTGCTTCCATTGGGAGGCGACCGGGAGCACGGGAGCCACAAAGGCTATGCGCTGGGTTCCATTGTCGATATATTTTCAGGCGTGCTGAGCGGCGCCAACTTCGGCCCCTGGGTTCCTCCGTTCCCGGCCTACGTGCCGATGCCGGAAAATATGCCGGGCCAGGGGATCGGGCATTTCCTTGGAGCCATGCGGATTGACGGGTTCAGAAAGGCAGAAGAGTTTAAAAGGGATATGGATCAATGGCTGAATCGGTTCAGGGGAGCAAAGCCTGCCGGGGGGGTTGACCGGGTGCTGGTTCCCGGCGACCCGGAGCGGGAAACGGAAGCTGTCCGGAGAAAGGACGGGATCCCCGTACTCAGGGCCGTAGTCGAAAACCTGGACTGGCTTGCAGAGCGGTTTGGCCTCGAGCCGGTGGTCAGTGGAATTAAGCAGAAAATACAATAATTCCGCCCTAAATAAGTTATTACACTTAGCGGTTCCAATATCCGGAAACTTCCAAAAATTACTTCGGGTATTGGCACGATCAGAATCTTTAGTTGTCGCAGCGACAGAATCAGTGAGGCCTGCGGCAAAACTTCAGCAGAATCAAAATCGGAAACTTAGTCTCTAAATGGGAAGATCCCGGAGAAAACCTGCAGGCAAAGGCTTGCTACTCAGGGGACTAAGAATTGGTATAGCAGTTGGTTCAGCTATGACGTGATAAACCGGACCCTTATGAAACAGATCTACACCCTTGCTGTGAAAACAACTTACAGTACCCATATACAGGCTGGTATGCAACCAACGCATATCCCTGCCAAACGCAATCCTAAGGGATGGCGGATAGCCGTTAGCGTTATCTCCACGCTGGCTTTTGTTTTCTTTTCTCATGTAGCTTCCGCACAGAATTGTGCGACTTCGGGAGCAGACAACGTAAGCTCGAACGATAATACCTATTATCCGGGCGTGACTGCGTCACTCTCGCCGGGCGCTACTGCTATTCAGGTGGGCGCTGCCGGATCGGGTTCCTACAATATTAAAGTCGGGGATATCCTACTGATTATACAAATGCAGGGAGCTCAGATTAAGGTGCCAACCACCGGTTCAAACCCCCAAGCAAATACTGGATATGGAAACAATACAGGAACCGGCAGAGGATTTCTGACTACCAATCTGCTTGCGGGTAATATGGAATTTATTATTGCAACCAACGCAATTTCTCGCACCACCGGAGGAACCTTGAGCATCGCATCCGGATTGGTCAATACGTATAAAAATTCCGCATTTGGCACGGACGGCCAATATACTTACCAACTGATTTTAATTCAGCCCCATTACAACATTAAATTGACTGGTAATATTGCTGCTCCCCTTTGGAATGGCTCAACCGGAGGCGTAGTTGTGCTGAGCGCGACCAACCAGATTGATTTTAACGGGGAGACAATTTCCGCCAAAGGCACAGGTTTTCGTGGCGGAGGTGGGAAAAAATTAGGAGGTCAATCAGGCGCTGGGGGAAATGACTGGAAATTCTATTATACAATGTCTCCTAATACTTATAAAGCGAATGGCGCGAAAGGGGAAGGTATAGCGGGTACGTCGAAATATTTAAACAATAATGGCTCTTTGTTAACAGGTTCGGTAGAAGGCTATCCCAACGGAAGCTTTGCCCGGGGAGCTCCCGGAAATGCGGGAGGTGGAGCTACGGACAGTGATCCAGCACAGAATGATCAGAACGCTGGTGGTGGTGGTGGTGGTAATGGAGGAATCGGCGGTGTGGGAGGAAATGGATGGAGTTCTGCGTTGACGTCCGGTGGCGTCGGGGGAGATAAGTTTACTACATATGCCGGTCCTGGCAGATTGATTATGGGTGGAGGCGGCGGAGCCGGTTCAACAAACGATGGTACAGGAAATGCGGCTAATGATGGGTTTATGAGTAGCGGAGCTTCAGGTGGAGGGATTGTATTAGTCAATGCACTTACCATTGTAGGAACGGGTACTATAGATGTTTCAGGTAATGACGCGAGCGATGCTCCTGTTATTGATGGTAGCGGTGGCGGGGGAGCTGCAGGAAGCATATTAATTTACGCGGGAAGCGGTCAATCAGGAATCACGGCCATCGCCGATGGCGGTGATGGTGGAGACAATCATCCAGCTAACTCATCAGCAACAGACCATGGCCCTGGTGGTGGAGGAGGCGGAGGAATAGTTTATTCGAATAATGCCCTGAACGCAGCTTCAAGCGCTAATGGCGGAGCCAATGGGATCAGTTATGGAACTGCAGGGGCGACCAGTAATTACGGTGCAGGTGCGGGTGGTGCAGGTGTTATACATTCAACGGCTCCTTACGCTCAGATTCCTCCTAATATGCAGATTTGCCAGATCCATGTGCTACCGGCAACAATCACCGATTTCTATGCGACTTATATCGCTTCAAATAATGTTAAGCTGAGCTGGTCAACCACCGATGAGATCAACGCGGCTTATTATGAAGTGGAAAGAAGCACCAATGCTTCGGATTTCACAGCCATTGGCGAAGTGAGCGCCGATCAGTCAGGAGCATCGGTTCATAATTATACTGCGAACGACCAGCTGGCTGGCGTAAGCAGTAATATTGTTTACTACCGCCTGCGTATCGTGGATGAAAGCGGAAAGTTTGTATACAGTAAGGTAGTGCCCGTAAAACTGGATCTGCCTGAAACGAGCTTCTCGGTTTATCCGAACCCGGTCGACAGCTATACCATCCTGAACCTGCTTTCGAATAAGCAGACGACGGGTACACTGCGCCTGATAGATAACTCCGGTAGACAGATCCTCACACGCACCATTACGGTGAACAACGGAGCCAACAGCATCATGCTGGATCAGCTCGGCAACCTGCCCCGCGGGCTGTATATTGTTCAGGCGTTGGTGGATAACAACCTGTATAATCAGAAGCTGCTGAAGAAATAAATAGACGTCGCAAGAGACAACTTTTCAGAAAAGCCCTGCAGACCCGAAGTTTGCATGGCTTTTTGCATCTATCGGTCAGCATCTCAACTGTTAAGGCAAAAAGGAGATTTCTGTGAGTGGAATTTATGTTTTACAATTATGGAATCCGATTCCATAATTGTAAAACATGAAGACTTGACCTGGCTTGGAATGAAAATCTGATTCCACGTCAAGAGACCTTTTTCAAGGCCGAGGACTTTTTATTGGATTCCCTCGCCTGCCGGAAGATTTCACCGGTTTTCTTTTTATGATATTTTTTGGCGGAGGATGATCTTTTTTCCTGCTTGCCAATAATCCCAATATCATCGAGTTTATAATATTGTTTCTTATCTGTCACGGAATGTAATTCTTATAGTACGAATTTACTAAATTTCTTGCAGCCGATGTGAAAATTCCCATTCTATTAGAACTATAAATTACCTGAGCCCCAAGGGTCTCAACATAATGATTAATCAGCCGAGTCTTTGCAGTGAAAGCTACGAAACCATCAAAGCCAAGATCAAAACTTGTTTTACATGCAAAAGCTACCATATTGGCCGCCACTCCTGCAAATTGCTTCCTGCCTGCATGATTGTGGGGTGCATTTTCAATAAGATGCATCTCGACATAAAGCTGATCCGGAATGGGTTCTATGCTAATAAGACCT
>DASZRP010000373.1:0-8825 GCA_035548895.1 Puia sp.
GGCCTGCCCGCCGGAGCTGTACATGAAGTTCAGCACACCCCTCGATACGGTCATCGAACCGAATTGCAGCACCATCACGGAATCGTTCTGGCTCACGATGGATATATCCCCCGATCCGCCCTGGGTTCCGCTAAGGGAAACGCCAGTGACTGAAGCAAAGCCAACCCCTTCAATGGTGATCTGATACCCGTCAGTGAAGTCGAAGTTGGAATAGCTCGACACGGTGGGCGCCGGCGGCAGCACGGCCAGCTTATAAGCTACCGAGCCATGCGTGGTCGTGATGACCATGGAATCGGTGGCCGCAGGTCCGTAATACGGCGTTTTCGACGGCACCTGCACGATAATGGAATTGTCTGTGATCAGCGCGCGGTTAAAATAAGCCGTATATCCGTTGAACGTAATGGACGTAGCACTGCCCAGGTTGGTACCCTGGATCTGGTAGAGATTGCCCAGGGCCACAGCCGTGACTACGGAATCGAATGCTACGATTTGCGATGGATTCTGCTGGATCGTTTGTACCGGTTGTCCGGCGCCGTTATACGTCACAATGGTATCGTAGGTAGCCGTCGTGTCGGTCTTATAATAGGTATGAACCGATGAAATCGTCGGCGCTCCGGTTCCGGGCGTAAACCCGAGATATCCTTCCTTTTTGCAGGAGGCGATCACCAATATCACCGCCAGAGGCAGCATCCAGGTGATCTTGTTTTTTATATTCAGCATACTACTTTTCATATCATTATGCTTTGAAAGTTAGAATTTTAAAATTGATAGGGTACAGGAGGTTCCAGTAAAGCCGGATCGGCGGCTGATTCCGTTGCCGGAGGGGGCAGCAGGAATTGCGCATCCGTGGGGGTAACATTGTAAGTGCCCCGGGTATAATCGTCATACAGCGGCGCTGTGCCGGTCCCGTTAGAGCTTCCCCGGTTCTGGGCGGAGATAATACTGATGGCGGTCGGGTGGTGGCCCGTGTTGAAGCCGTCGATGCGTTGCAGATCGTACCAGAAGTCGCCTTCAAACGCGAATTCCAGCCTCCTTTCATTCAGCAGGTCCTGATAGGTAAAGCTGGTCAGATCGGCAAGGCCTGCTCTTTCACGCACCAGATTCAGATATTTCAGGGCTGTATTATCGGAAGAAGAAAAACCCATTGGAATGCCGGTGCCGGGCGAAACGCCGGCTGCCTTGCCCAGAATGGCTTCTGCTTCGATCAGGTAAACATCGGCTAACCGCAGCAGGTAGGTATTGTTGGAAGTAGCCTGCTTGGCCGACAGGCCGCCGTTATCGTCCGGTGTGCCGATCACATATTTCTTAACAGCCGCATGCATGCCCTGCGCATTGATATTGTAAGGAACCGTATACCCGCCGGCGCTTTTCAGGATTTCGGGATACAGATCGCCACCCAGCATGAAAACACCCTGGCGGCGTTTGTCGCCGACCGAAGCGGCAAAAGCATCCTGCAGGTCCCAGCTCGGCCCGAGTTCACCATAACCATCACCAGTACCCGTAATTGTCGAGTTGGCGGCAACGACGGACTGGATCTGATTTCCATAACCGTAACCGGCGTTGGAAGTCCACTGCAGTGCGATCATCGATTCCTTGCAGTTGTTGCCGGAGAGTTCGAACATTGAAGTGTAAGTGCCCGAAGCGTCCAGTCCCACCAGTCCGAATTCTCCGCTATTGATGGCTTTTTCGGCTTCGATCCGCGCACTGTCGTATTGCTGCGTGTAGAGATAAACCTTGGCCAGGAGACCGGAAGCCGAATTGCTCGAAGCATGTCCGGTGTTGGCCACGCCGGGAGTGCAGTTGGCTTCGGCAAAAGCCAGGTCCATTTTAATGAACGTGTAGACATCCGTTACGGGATTGGTGGGAACCGATGAGAAATCGCTGGCATAAGCCGTCGGATTTGTAATGATCGGCACATTGCCGAACAGCCGCACTAAATAGAAATAAGCCAGACCCCGCATGAGGTGTGCCTCGCCGAGGGCGTTATTGACCGTTGCAGTGGGTACTGAAGTAGCAGCGCCGGGCAGATTGATCAGCAGTTCATTGGCCTGGGCGATCACCGTGAACAGGGAATTCCAGGCGCTTTGAACGGTTTGCGTGGCATTGCCCTGCGACAGGCTGCGAAACGCATCGAAAGATCCGTCGGTACCGGCATAGCAGGCGGCATTACCGCTTTGCAGATCGCCGATCGCCAGGAAGGCTTTTCCGTTCAGGCCAAACCAGGGAGCCGCATAAAGAATATCCGTACTGGCCTGCACCTGGGCCACGGTTTGATAATAAGTGCCGACCGTCAACTGATTCTCCGGCGGTCGGTTAAAGAAATCTTTTTTGCAACCGGTAGAGATCGTCGCGATCAGTAAGGTGAATCCGGTTAGAAGTTTTATAGACTGTTTCATCTTTTATATCAATAAGGTTAATGATTAAAATTCCACGTTCAGTCCGAAGGTGATCGTGCGCGGCGTCGGATACCTGCCGTAGTCGATATTTTGCAATATCGGGCTCTGGTTCAGGGAACCTACTTCGGGATCCAGGCCGGAATAGTTCGTGATCACAAATAAATTCTGACCGCTCACAAAGACTTTCAGATGACTCATCTTCACCTTGTTTGCAATACTGGATGGCAGGCTATAGCCGAGCCTTACATTCTGGAGTCTTAAATAGGAAGCATTTTCCAGGAATCTGTCGGACATCACCAGGTTGTTATTACCGAAACTGGCCCTGGGCGTGGGAATATTGCTGTTCGGATTGTCCGGCGTCCAGTAGTTGCTTACCGAAGCAAGCTGGTTCATATAGAGGCCGTACATGCCCTGCGCCTGGAAGGATACGGCATTGAGTATTTTACCGCCCTGCGATCCCACGAAGAAGATGGAGAGATCAAAATCCTTGTAGGTAAAATTGTTCCCGAAGCTGTAAGTGAAATCCGGGTTAGGACTGCCCAGATTATATTGCTGGTTAGGTCCGCCCTTTCCATCGTTGCCGGCATAGAGGATATCGCCCAGGTAGATCGCATTGCCTACCGAGCGGTCGCTGCTGATCTGTTCCGGCTGGCCCAGTACATTCTGGGGGTGAGCCGCCAGATCATTCAGCTGATCCTGTGTCTTGATGATACCTGCCGTTTTATATCCGTAGAACTCGCCGATGGGCTGTCCGGGCGCTGTGCGGGTAGCATAGATCTGCGGACCGAAACCGGTGGATACGATCCCGTTCAGTTCGGGGAATCCGTTCAGGGAAACGACCTTATTGGTATAGTGCGAGAACACGATGCTCATCGTCCAGGTGAAGTCTTTCTTTACGATGTTGCGGCTGTTGATGGTGAACTCAAACCCGGTGTTCTGGATTTCACCTGCATTAACATAAGGCGGCTGAACAACGGAATTGGTGGAGTATTCAGCCTGCCCGCCGACCAGGAAACCCGGCAGGGGCTGCTGGAACAGGAAGTTCTTCGATGTCTTTTTATAAACATCAACCGATGCATCCACCCGGCCGTTCAGGATGCTGAAATCCAACCCGATATTTTGCTGTATTGCTGTTTCCCAGGTCAGATCCGGGTTGCTGAGGTTATAAAAGAGGAAGGCCGTGCCCAATCCGGTCGCGGCGGGCTGAATGGCCGAACCGTACTTGTACTGGCCGATATTGGCGTTGCCCACGGTACCGTAACCCAGTCGCAATTTCAGATTGCTGAACGTGGTTTTCAGGTTCTGAAAGAACGGTTCTTCCGAAACCCTCCACGACACGGCTACGCCGGGAAAGTAACCATCCTGGTGGCCCGGGGCGAAATTGGAGGACCGGTCGCGACGGATGTTAGCGGTAATGCTATAGCGGTTGTCGTAGGTGTAAATGGCGCGGGCGAGCAGGGATTCCATCGACTGGCTTCCCTTGGGTTCATCCAGCAGGTTACTGGCCTGGGTGCCGAGGTTCAGCGTTTGCACGGTGTTGCCGCCGATAAAACCCTTGGTTCCGGCATTGATGCCATCGTATTGAGACTCCCATACTTCACGTCCCACCAAAGCGCTGACGGCATGTTTCTCGCCGAACGTATGGTTATAGTTCAGGTGTTCCAGCCAGTTCCAGTAGCTATCGTTGTTGGCGTTATACAGCAGGGCGGCCTGGGTATTCTGATAAGCGGGGGGTGAACCGGTGGCTCCATAGGAGAATGTAGGATAAAATATTTTCGATTGATTCCAGTTGAAATTTCCATCCACTTCGGAATGGAGTACAAAGTCCTTCAGGAATTTGATATCGCCATAAAGACTTCCCTGGAGATTGGATCTGACCAGGTTGTTCGTAATAACCGATGCCTGTTGAACCGGATTTTGTCCGCCCTGCACGGTATTATTAACGACCACGGGCCCTGCGAAAGTTCCGTCGGCATTATACACGGCGGCATCGGGGGCTTGCAACAGGGCATTATAAATAATCCCGTAGCTGTTGCCCAGCGAAACATTGGTCTTGTTTTGGTTCGCCGAAACGCTGGCTCCGATTTTAAACCAGTCCTTTACCTGTGAATTCACCGTGGTATGGAAGGAATACCGGCGGAAGTCAGAGCCAATAACCGTTCCATCCTGGTCGAAATAGCCGCCAGAGATGTAGTAGTCCGTTTTGTTGTTGGAACCGGAAAAAGAAAGCGTGTTGTTGAATACCGGCGCGCTGCTGAAAATAGCTTTCTGCCAGTTAGTGCCGGGGCCGAGCTTGCCGGGATCGGCAAATTCAGCCCTGCGGGGGATATGGAAAAAATCAGCCAGGTTATTTTCGTAGGCGGCGTATTGCGGAAGGTCCATCATCTTCAGGAATTTTGCCTGGTCCTGGACTCCATAATATCCGTCGTAGGCGAGCTTGCCCTGGCCCAGCTTTCCTTTTTTGGTGGTGATGATGATCACGCCGTTTGCTGCGCGGCTGCCATAAATGGCCGTCGCTGAAGCATCTTTAAGCACATCGATCGACTCGATATCGTTTGGGTTCAGGCTGGTCAGCACGCTGAAGCCCGTTTCCTGCGTGCTGGGGGAAATATTCACCGCCAGGCTGTTTGAGCTGGCCTGTTGGGGAGCGTTCCCGTCGATCACGACACCGTCGATCACGTACAGGGGCTCGGAGCCGGTGAAGGAAGTGATGCCCCGCACGCGGACAGAGACTGCCGCGCCGGGCTGTCCGGAGTTCTGGGTAACGGTTACGCCCGACACCCTGCCCTGCAGCATCTGATCGACATTGGGCTGGGGGACGTCTGCAATATCTTTTGCGGCCACGGAAGATATTGCGCCGTTTACATCACCCCGTCGCTGGGTGCCATACCCGATCACCACCACATCGGATAATTTGGCGTTCCTCAGATCCATGGAGACTGTGACGATGGTTCTTCCATCCAGGGAAATTTCCTGGCTGGGCGCTCCCACATAAGAAAATACCAGCACTTCGGATCCGTCAGATACACTGATCCGGAAAGCGCCGCGGGCGTTGGTGGTCACGCCGCCCGTCTTGCCTTTGATAACGACACTGGCTCCCGAAAGAGGCTGGTTATTCTGGTCCGTTACTACGCCGGTCACCACGCGGCTTTGGGCAAATAGAGCAGTTTGGAAAAGAAAGCAGATAGTTAATGCATAAACTATCCGGAAGGATTTTTTCATACAGCAGAACAGTTTTGTGTTAATAATGATTACTGTTGACCCTCGCCTGACTGCAATCGATTACATAATAAATATAAGACTATTGCACTAATCACTCTCATACTACTTTGTTAATGGGGCCGAAAAAGATGAAATAGTAGTAAACATGGATAAAATAGTATATGACAATGATAAAAAAATAACAGGGCGGTTCAGGCTGAAATCTCTTCCCAGGCTGCTGACTAATCGCTTGTTTTTGCAATCGGTTTAAGTGTCAAAAAGACGGGTCTTAAAAAATATTTTTTTATTTAAACGTTTAAGCGCTATCTTAGCTTAAACGT
Organism: Puia sp.; assembly: GCA_035548895.1. Taxonomy (GTDB): domain Bacteria; phylum Bacteroidota; class Bacteroidia; order Chitinophagales; family Chitinophagaceae; genus Puia. The sequence continues at coordinate 5,939 of DASZRP010000373.1, forward strand.
TTAAGTTAATCAGGGTACCAGGTTGGTACTCATCCGCTTGCCAAAGACTTAAACGTTTAAACATCTTTTGCCATGTGTAATTACCTGACCGCATTAAGGTTTCTCAGCGCTCATGCGCCGCCTTAATAAAGCCGACCGGCGATGTCCGCGCGCCTGGCTTACCCCTTCTATACGATATCAATTATTTTCTTCAAACCAAAAACACACTTATGAGACGCTTGCTAACGGACAGGGTCACGACGTTCCGTCATCAGAAAGACGTACGTGTCCTGTTCAGGGTCTTCCTGCTTTTCTCCCTGGCCATGTTCTCCATGGCCCGCGTTCCGGCCATGACCGGACCTGCTCCGGTTAAAACCATTACCGGTCGCGTGTTGACCTCCGACGGTTCTCCCCTGCCGGGAGCGACTGTATTCATTAAAGGAACTTCCACGGCTACTTCCACCGATGCCAAAGGATTTTTTAGTATAGATGTGCCGGACGAGGGAGCGCCGGTCCTCCTCATCAGCGCCATCGGCTACGCCACCCGCGAAGTGCAGGTGAACCAGGGCCGGGAATTCGAGGTCCGTCTGGAAACCGATATTAAAAAACTGAACGACGTGGTGGTTGTCGGTTACGGCAGCCGCAAGCGTAAAGACCTTACCGGTTCTATCGCCTCCGTGTCGGGAGCGCAGATAGCGCAACGACCGGTCAGCTCTTATGAAGATGCCATCGCGGGCACCGCAGCCGGTATCGACGTGGCGCCGCGCAGCGCCAAGCCGGGTAATATTTCCGAGATCACGATCCGCGGTATCGGAACCATTTCCGGCGACCGCGAACCGCTGTTTGTGATCGACGGATTTCCAACCGATGCCAACAACGCCGCGGCTATCGCACCCGATAATATCCAGTCAATCGACATATTGAAAGACGCTTCCTCCACTGCCATTTATGGTTCCCGCGGAGCCAACGGGGTTATCATCATCACCACAAAAACCGGCAGGCCCGGGCTCGCCAAGGTGGATGTGAGCCTCAAAACCGGTTTTGCCAAAGTGAATAAACATGATTTTTATCATACGCTGAATGGCTCGGAATATATCGAATGGTATAAAGAAAAATTCAATTTCGACGGTACACCGCTGCCTTCCTGGATCACCAACTGGGACGGCACCAGCACCAACTGGCAGGACTATATTTACAGAACAGCGCCTTTCGGCGATTATAATCTCACGGTATCCGGAGGCGACGACAAGCTCTCTTATATGTTCTCCGGCGGGTATCTGACCCAGGATGATATTCTGCTTAACGCGGGATACGACAAATATTCTGCAAGGGCCCGGTTGGATTATAAGGCCTCGAAACGCATTACGATCGGCCTGAGCATGGCGCCCAATTATACGGTGCAAAAGTTAAGCGCGCCGGAAGACGATTATTCCGCACTGGCCGGTGCAGCCGTTTTATTGCCGCCTATTATCCCTGCCTATAATAAGGACGGTACGCCTTCCGATCCGAACAGCTTCGGGGTGCTGACCAAGGCCATGGCCAATCCGCTGACCATCGCCGCTAATTATCAGCAAACGAACAAGGCGTTCTACCTGCTCTCCAATGCTTATATCCAGATCAATATCCTCGACGGCCTGAATTTTAAGAGTTCTATTGGCGGCAACCTGACCGATCTGAACTACCGTTATTATCAAAGCGAAGGCATGAATGGCCAGGCGCTCTCTCCGGTAATCGCATTGGAGCAGCAATCGAACAGAACTACTAATTGGCTAAGCGAAAACACCCTCAATTACCACAAAACGTTTGGCAAGGATCACACGCTCGATGTGCTTGCCGGTTACACCGCACAAAAAGTAGACTTTCTTCAAACCGGTGCAACGGCCAATACGTTCTCAAGCAATCTTGCTCAAACCATTGGCTACGGAGCGAATCAGGGCGCCTATTCCGCAGCATCGGGCAATACGCTGATTTCAATGCTTGCCCGCGCCAACTATTCATATAAAGACAGATACCTGATTACCGCGACCGTCCGCCGCGATGGAAGCTCCCGCTTCGGGACCGATAATCTCTGGGGCGTATTTCCCTCCATAGCCGCGGCATGGAACCTGTCGAGCGAAAAATTCATGGAAGGTGTTAAAGCCATCGACCACGCCAAGATCAGGGCCAGCTACGGACTTTCCGGAAGCAATTTCATCGGTGACTTCACCTCAAAGGCGAGCCTGATTTCCCGGAATCATTCTTTCGGCAATACTAACGTTGTGGGCTATGTGAACGGCGATCCGGGCAACCCCGATCTGTCGTGGGAAAAATCCAAACAGACGGATATCGGCCTCGACCTCGGATTGATCAATCGCATTAGCCTGACCTTCGATTATTTCAATAATATCAGCGATGGGCTGCTGCTGAATGTGAACGTTCCTCCTTCCACCGGTTACAGCGGTAACCTGCAGAATATCGGCAGCATGAAGAAATGGGGATATGAACTGACGGCGAGTGCGCATGTGATCGATACGAAAGACTTTGGATGGGACCTCGGGTTCAATGTATCGCATCTTCGCCAGGAAGTCCTTAAGCTCGGACCTACGGGCGCACCCCTCTACCAGTTCTTTGCCGTACTGGTAACCCAGATTGGCGGCCCGCTCGAACAGGAACATGCATTGCAGCAGATCGGCATTCTTTCCCAGGCCGATATCGACAATCCGAAAGTGGCGAAGAAAGCCGTTGGTGATAAGGCCGGAGACTACAAGTTCTTAGATGCGAACGGCGACGGACTGATCGATGCCTTCAATGGAGCGGACGGTGTGCTGGTAGGCGACAACAACCCCCGCTGGCTCTATGGGATCAACACCAGTTTGCGCTACAGGAACTTCCGCCTCTCGGCACTCTTCCAGGGTCAGCAGGGCGCGAA
>DASZRP010000374.1:0-4187 GCA_035548895.1 Puia sp.
AAATTACGAGGGTGGCCGACTCGGGTACGGTCAGGGTGAAATTCCCGTTGTTGTCGGTCGTTGTGCCGCGGGTAGTGCCCTTCACGGCGATGGATACATTGGGCAGGCCTTCCCCGCTTTCACCGGTGATCAGGCCGGTTACCGTAATGTCCTGGTGCTGCAGGGTGGAGGAGAGAATAACGATAAGGTTATTGTCGAGTACTTTGAACGTGAGGTCTTTGCCCGAGAGGATCCTTGCGAGGGCCTGGTCGATCGGTTCATTGGTGAGGTTTACGCTTACCTTCTCGTGTATGGCGCCCAGGCGGCTGTTGTACAGGAAACGGTAGTTGCCCTGCTGTTCGATGGACTTCAACACGCGGGAGATCTCCATATCGTTCACTTTTAACGAGATGGCTGTTTGTCCATTGACCTTTGCGGATGCGTTCAGTAAGCCTGCCAGCACCAGAAGGAAAGTTAGCTTCATAAGCAAAAGAGCTTTTCTAATGTCCCGGAGAAGATCCTCCCCGGGCCTTAGTCTTTTTTTCATACTTTTAATCTTAATGGTTTGAAATGCTGAAACCTGTCTTTATTAAGGAGAGCCGGTTTCGGATGGATAGCCTCGGGAAATGCGCCAACATTTCCCGTTTTTCGTTTTGGTCAGGTGCTGTTATTCATATCTTATTTTTGAGTTAGTCAGGTTTAATCGTTGAGTTAATCAGGTTCCTGTATCAGCACCTCCCCCTGCCTGATGGTGAACTTGAACTGCGACAGCAGTTGCAGGGCGCGCAAGGCCTGTTGAATATTTTCTTTCTCGAAACTTCCCGTGAAATGCAGATCGTCCAATGAGTTATTATCAAAGCGTATGCGAACTCCGTACCAGCGCTCCATTTGCGTGGCCAGTTCGGCAAACGACTGATCCTGGAACACCAGCTTGTTCTCCACCCAGGCTGTTTCCGAGACGAGGCTGTCGGGGCCGAAATGCGATACCTGCCTGAGCAGAACCTGGGCAGGGTGTTTCATGCCCGGGGCAGGACTTTTTTCACTTTGCGTCGCAATGGCCTGGGTGTCGGCAGAGACCACCAGCTTCTGATTCGGCTTCAGGATGACATCGGCTAAGGAGTGATCTTTAAAGCTCACTTCTATCTTGCCGCGGATAAGGCTGGTCTCTATCGTCTTTTCGCCCGGATACGATTTCACGTTGAAAGCGGTGCCGAGCACGCGGATATTGATATTTCCCGTATGGATGATAAAGGGTTTCTGCTTATTGGGCGCCACGTCGAAGAAAGCTTCTCCTGTGAGCGACACTTCGCGCAGGCTGAGGCCATAGGCGGAATCGTAGAGCAGGCGGCTGCCCGCGTTCAGCCATACCGAACTGCCGTCGGGCAGGAGCAGCTTGGTGCGCGTGCCGTATTGGGTAGACACTTCGCTGGGTTTTTTCGGTTCCTCGCTGACCAGACTGGCATTGGCGTGACGAGGCCGGGTGGCCAGCCAGATGCCGGCAAAAGCCAGGAGGAAGAAGGAGACAGCAGCCAGGAGGCGCAGGAATTTTCTTCCCGGGTGAACCGGATCGTCCGGCAGCGGCCGGGCCACGTAGTCGTCTACATAATCGGGAGCCAGGGTCTTCAATCTTTTCTCGTGACCGGCGAAAGCGCGTTCAATATATTCCTGCTGGGGCTGAGGGTTGGCATTCCAGACATCGTAGATGGCTTGCAGGGAATAATGAAGTTCGGGATCTTCGCGGAGCGCCTGTTCCAGGCGGAGCAGCTCTTCGGGGCTGGCTTCGCCCGCGAGTTTTTTGGCAATGAGATTCCAGATTTCTTCCTTCATATAGCAGCAGCTACTGTAGGGACAGCCGGAAAAGCAAAAACCCCCAAAAGCAAAAGAAAAAAATTAATGGGAAGAAGAAGTGGTGACGGGGATGCTGCGTTGCAGGTCGAAACGCACGGCGGCGTTGATCTTTTTAATGGCGATGGCAAGCTGGTTTTCGATGGTCTTCACGGAAAGGCCCATGATCTCCGCGGCCTCGCGGTACTTGAAGCCGTTCTCGCGGACGAGGCGGAAGGAGAGACGGCACTGGGGCGGCAGGTTCTCTATCGCCTGCTGCACCCGGCGCATCATTTCTTCTGTGATCATGAGCTGTTCGGGATCGGGGCCCGCAGCGGCGACCGAGTCGGCATAGGTGATATCGCAGGTGGACTCACGGTGTTGTTTTTCGAGCAGGTTCAGGCTGAAATTCTTGGCCATTACGAAGCAATACACCCGGAGGCTCTGGATCTCTTCCAGTGAGCGGCGCTTCTCCCAGAGACGGATGAACACGTCGGAGATCACTTCTTCGGCCAGGGGGCGCGAATGCAGCATGTCGGCCGTGAAATGGAAAAGAGAGGGATAGAGGGCGGTATATAATTCCTTATAGGCCAGTTGGTCGTCAAACCTTGCGATGCGGGTTTGCAGGTATTGTATCCTTTGCGCAGCAATCGTCGCCATACCATTTCAGCTTTCTGCAGGCAAACAATATTAACAAATAAACCGATTCCTTTAACAAAGGACTTATAAATGAAAAGAAAAGCTGCTTTCTGCCACTGAAAACTTTATTTTTGCATCCGCCTGAAAAACGGCAGGACCCTTAGCTCAGTTGGTTAGAGCATCTGACTCATAATCAGAGGGTCGCTGGTTCAAGCCCAGCAGGGTCCACGGTGGGGAGCGATTAAGGGAAACTTATTGTAACTCAAAGGCTCATGGTTCATTCGATGGGCCTTTTTTGAATCTGGTTTAACCTTTTATTAACCCTAAGGAAAATACATTTGTCACTCAATTGAAATTATGAAGAAACTCCTAAGCGTGGTGATCGTGCTGTTGATCGGCCATGCTGTGCTGGCGCAGGATTCTACCAAAACTGAAAAGCCCGTTCCCGCTGCAAAACCCGCTCCCGTTAAGAAAAATAAGATCACTTATGAATCGTTGAACCTGGCCAACCGCCCCAACGATCACTTCATGATGATATTGGGGTACGACAACTGGATCGGCAAGCCCGACACCATTCGGACCACGGGACTTTCCAGAAGCTTTGCTTTTTATTTCATGATGGACTTCCCCTTCAAGACCGACCCGCATTTCAGTGTGGGCGCCGGGCTGGGATTCAGCTGGAGCAATGTCTTCTTCGACAAGCAGCAGGTGCTGGTGGAGGCCAACAATGCCACGCTGGCCTTTCCCGACAAAACGAATACGGATCACTTCAAGAAATACAAGCTCGTGAATACTTATGTCGAGCTGCCCATCGAACTGCGCTATGCATTGAACCCCGAGAACACCAACAGAAGCTGGAAATTTGCGCTGGGCGTGAAACCGGGACTGATGTTAGATGCGTATACCAAAGGCAAGAACATGCTGAACCAGGCGGGGCAGTTAGAGCAGGCGTATATCGAGAAGGAGAGCTCAAAAAAATTCTTCAATGGCAGCCGGGTGGCGGCGACGGCCAGGGTCAGCTATGGATTCCTGGGTGTTTTTGGCCAGATCAATATCACTCCGCTGATCAAGAGTGGGGCCGGACCGATAATCAATCCTTATACCATCGGTATTGTGCTGAGCGGGCTGTAGGAAGGAAAATTGCAGACAGCCATAGCGCCGGCTTATCTTTAAACAAAAAACTTCTATTGGCAGGACAATTGAATTTGCAGCCTGAAGAAAAGGCTGTGCTGGTGGCGGTGATGCAACGCGACCAGAGCGAGCGTCAGGTAAAAGAATATCTGGACGAACTTGCTTTCCTGGCCGAGACGGCCGGTGCGCGCACGGTAAAGCAATTCATGCAGAAGCTGGAACGTCCGGATCCGAAGACCTTTATCGGCAAGGGCAAGCTGGAGGAGATTCGCAATTATGTTCAGGGAAAGGACATTCGCGTAGCGATTTTTGATGACGAGCTCTCCGGTTCACAGATCACCAATATCGAGAAAGTGCTCGATGTAAAGACCATCGACCGCTCGGACCTGATCCTCGACATCTTTGCCCGACGGGCGAAGACGGCGCAGGCGCGGCTGCAGGTGGAGCTGGCCCAGTATCAGTATTTGTTGCCGAGACTGCGCGGGATGTGGAAGCACCTGGAAAGGCTTGGGGGCGGTATTGGGACGAGGGGTCCCGGTGAAACGGAAATAGAAACGGACCGCCGTATCGTGCGTGACAAGATCACGCTGCTACGGAAAAAGCTGCGTGAGATC
>DASZRP010000375.1:0-6420 GCA_035548895.1 Puia sp.
TGGAAAATGCTGGGGACAGGACGGGATGGAATCGGCGCTGCTGGGCCTGGCGGATACGGCGAAAGCCTCGGTCGTCGAAGCATTTACCGCTTACGGCGACCAGCAATTCCCCTGGTTCTGGGCGATCAACAACGACTGGATCCCCGACATGGACAATGGAGGCGGCGCGATGACGACCCTGCAACTGATGCTGATGCAGGCAGAAGGAAAGACCATCCGGCTGATCCCCGCCTGGCCAAAAGAATGGACAGCTGACTTCAAACTGCACGCGCCTTATCGCACGATGGTGGAGGGGCATGTTGAAAACGGAAAGCTGACCCGGCTTAAAGTGACTCCCGCTTCGCGGGCAAAGGATGTGGTGATTGGGGCGGTTGAGTAAATACGGAGATAAACGCTGATCCGCTTAGTCAGACCTGCTGTTTCCAGTTTTGCAACTCAATGATATTGCCGTCGATATCTTTTGCATAAACAAAAGTGATCGTTCCTGCCTGTTCAATTTCGGTCTCTACTACCGTGCCCAATTGGCTTCCGCCGTTGGAAACAACCGCTTCCAGAACCTGATGCACATCATCAACCCGGAAAGCAATATGCCCGAACCCTTTTCGGTTGGCTGCGGCTTCCCCGCGTTCGAGATTTTTTTCGTACTGAAATATTTCAAGCGTGGGCAGGCCGCCTTCGTAGCCAGGCAAAGCAAGATGGACGCCCTTCAGATGGGCATTTCTTATATTGGTCGCCCTGTCTAACCAGGCTCCTTTCAAATCTCTTTCCGGCAGCACCGGCCTGCACCCAAAGACTTTAATATAAAAATCCGCCAGTCGCTTCCAATCTTCTGTAATAATATTGGTATGGGCAAATTTTGTCATAAGGATCTGTTTGAAATAAACAGGTATTGACCTGGTGAAAACGGCAATCCATCAGCCTAATTTAGCATTTAAAAATCTAACGGTAACTTCTATCAATATGGGGTTCGTATTGTGAAACTTTTTTGGGTGTTGGTTGCATATTTGCCCGGGATGCGCCGCGGTGGATATCTCTAGACTGGCGCCGGGGTTCAATCGTGCATCGCTTCCGGGATTTGCCGGGAATTTCTTCAACGGACTTAGTGTTATATCAAAGCGGTATCAAAGCGGTATCAGGTTGAAGATCGGATTCCAGTTTTTTAAAGGTTTATCTGGTAGCTGGTACTTCGTCCTCCGGCCTTACCCGTAGGAACAAAAACACCAGTTTCGACCAGTTGCTGCATATCCCGTGTCGCCGTAGCCTTGGAGGTTTTGGTGATGCCGATATACTTCCTGGCGTTCATGCCGCCTTCGAATCCCTTCGACCCTTCCTCCAGCATTCTGTTGATTACCGTAAGCTGGCGTTCGTTCAGTTGGTCTTTGTAACGATCAAAGAACCTCGTTTTCTTCAATGTAAAACCGATCTGCTCCTCGGCCTCGGTCTGGGCATCAAGCGATAACCTTACGAAATAACTCATCCATGGAGTGATCTCATTGGAGCGTTGCGCTTTTTCCAGGGCTGTGTAGTAGGCATTTTTATTTGCCTCGATGGTTCTTGACAGGCTTAAGATGACCGGCCTGCCGATGGTTTGCGACAAAGCCTTTTCAGCAATCGCCCGTCCGATCCTGCCATTACCATCTTCAAAAGGGTGGATGGTTTCGAAATAAAGATGCGCAATGGCCGCCCGGACCGGCGCTTTCTTAATCTCTTTAGTGCCGCCCGGCGCCGTATCATTGAACCACTTAATAAAAGTCTTCATTTCCCGGGGCACCCGGGCAGATGGAGGTGCTTCGAAATGAACTTTTTCTTTTCCCACTGGCCCGGAGACGATCTGCATGGGATCTTCGTGTGTCCTCCAACGTCCGACTTCGATCTTTTTATTCTCGCCGAGCAGCATCTTATGCCAGGAGAACAGCCTTTCTTCGGAAAGAGGTTCTTTAAATGACTTGCGGGCGTCAATCATCAACTCGCCAAGTCCGGCTGCCGACCGGTCCCTGATATGCCCGGTGCTGACATGCAGGCCCAGGTTTTTGCGAATGGATGAAAGAACATCCTGCCGGTTGGGATATTCGCCTTCGATGGCTGAGGTCTTGATGGCTTCAGCCAGAATAATGTCGACGATTACATCCTGCCTGGTTTCTTGGGATAAGCCTTCCAGCATACCCGAAGCCCTTCCGGTCTTTTCCTGAAATGCAAAAAGTTCATCCTCAATGCTTTCAATAGAAAACTGAAAATGAGGCCAGTCAGATTGTTGCCAGTTATACTTTGCCATGAGCCGATTATAAGACTTATTCGGCTCAAAAATAAGCAAATAATGAGCCGAATAAGAGGTTTATTCGGCTCAACCACCCTGCATTTGAATTATAATCCCTCATTGGAAGAAATGAAGAAGAGTGTCTATATTAGATCAGGCAATCCCTTATGAAATCCTATATTATATCCGCTATTGCTGTTTTCATCATTCCGGGCTGCCAGTCAGCAAAAACTGACACCCACCACGGTAAAGACACAGCTCAACATGTTCAGCTTGTTGATTCACCCGATTCCCTGCATGTTGTGGGAGAGCTCATTGATGGACCAGCCAACGGAAGGGATACTGTCAACGGAAAAATTCTTTTCTCACTTTTTGATGAAGCACCTGTAGAAAGCACCGACGCAATTAATAAGTGGGTACAAGTGGGATTATTCATCGATGTAACAACTTCGCAATTTAAGGTTCTCCGCCTCGAAAAAGGAGATACCATTTTTTTGAACAAGAAACAGGTTGGGGTCGCTCTCGACAACGTGCAGCTACGGGCGGGATTGGAGACAAAACAAGGGTTGAAAGGGGAACTTGTAGGATATACCTACTTTATCCGGACAAGTCTGTCGATCTAAAGAACCGGGATAGGCGTTGAATCCCTTTACCTGGCTTGGGTTCCGCACACAAAAAAAGACCACAGCGCTGTGATCTTCTTCGTGGTATGGGACGGGATCGAACCGCCGATACAAGAAAGGCTTTCAATGACTGCCCGGCCTTTAGCTCATTTTATATTCACTGGAAAACTAACCAGGCATTCCAGCGGATTTCCCGGGCTCACACTCAGCAAAAAGTTCAACTGTCAATTGACAAAGCTTTTATTTTATAAGCTTTTCTACCGATGGCGATTTGTCTGCTAAATTTGAACTGTGGTGTTCGCATCAGGTCAGTTGCCACGACAACAATGGGAAACAACCTGGATTATAAAATTGTCAAGCCCGATAAGTCTATTGCTGACTTTGCAGGAAGCTCTTGGTTTTTACACAATCAATCCGATACCAATATAGAAACAACTGGATTGCCCGATGGGCTCATTGATATATTGCTTTTCAGGTCCGCGGAGCAGCCTTTCAGTATTGCTCAACTGGGCGGGCTTACGCAATACGAGCAGGCGACCGTACCGGCCGGCAGTTTGATATTCTGTATCAGTTTTAAGTTGCTTGCCGTAGAATATATTTTCAGAGAAGCCATTTCGGACATCGTAAATGGCGGGAAGCTTTTGCCCACAGACTTTTGGGGATTTGCAGAATCTGATTTAACCGATTTTGATCTTTTTGTGGAAAAAGCGACGCGGAAAATACAATCCCTTTTGCCTAAGGAGATCGATGATCGCAAACGTAAATTGTTTGAGTTGATCTATGCCACAAACGGAGCGATTACCGTAAAAGAGCTTTCCGAAAAAGTGTTTTGGGGCAGCCGCCAGATCAACCGTTATTTTAACCGGCAATTCGGTCTTTCATTAAAAACATATTGCAATATTCTCCGTTTCCGCGCTTCGCTGGAACATATTGCTGTTGGGAAACTTTTTCCCGAAGAAAATTTCTCTGACCAAAATCACTTTATCAAAGAGGTAAAAAAGTTTTCGGGTGTTGTGCCAAAAGAGCTCTCCCAAAACAAAAACGACCGATTTATACTATTATCTGCCATCAGGCAGAAGTAATTTTGCGCTATAATAGACAAGACAGTATGATGTTATTACAAAACAAACAGATCGCTATTGTGGGCGGAGGCCCTGCAGGGCTGGCATTAGCAAAGCTTCTGCAGCTTAAAGGAGCGGAAGTGAAAGTGTACGAACGGGACGTGAATAGAGATGTTCGGGTACAGGGCGCTACGCTTGACCTGCATGAAGGCACAGGCCTGGAAGCGCTGAAGCGTGCAGGCCTGCTGGATGAATTTTATAAAAATCACCGCCCGGTGGCCAGTAAAATGCAGCTTACGGATGGGGCGCTTAACGTCGCATTCGACGATCACGACTTTGCGGCCATTACAGCCGAAACCCGTCCTGAAATAGACCGTGCGCCGCTGCGGGATATGCTATTGAACGCGCTGAAACCTGATACGGTGGTATGGAACAGCCATTTCATGTCAATGGAGAGAGAAGGGAATGGCTGGCGCTTGCATTTTAAAAGCGGGGTAAATGTTTACGCCGACCTGGTGATTGCCGCCGATGGAGCCAATTCAAAAGTACGCCCGTATCTGAGCGACATTAAGCCCATTTATTCAGGCATTACTCTGATCGAAGGCAATATTCACCATGCCGAAAAATACGCCCCAAAGCTTTTTGCATTTGCAAAAGGCGGAAAAGTAATGGCTTTTGATCATGAGCAGTTCATTGGCTATGGAACTAAAGGCGATGGCGCTATTATGTTTGTGGCAAATTTTAAAGCGCCAGAGAATTGGTTAACAGAAAGCGGTATTGATTTTGAAAATAAAGAACAGGTATTAACCTGGTTTAAAAAAGAGTTTTCAGGCTGGAGCGACCAATGGTGCGAATTTTTCGCAAACGATGAAGTGTATTTTATTCCTCGTCCCCAATACTATTTTCCGTTCGACCAAAGCTGGGAAACACAGGAAAACCTGACGATGATCGGCGATGCCGCGCACCGCATGCCGCCTTTTGCAGGTGAAGGAGCCAACGTGGCCTTGCAGGATTCGTTCGAATTAGCGGAATGCCTGACGGGCAATAAATTTTCGGATATAAAATCAGCCATCTCGCATTTTGAAAAAGAAATGGTTGCAAGGGGTGCGGAAGCTACGAAAGACACCCTCGAAAATACCGAGAGAATGTTTTCAAAAACTGCGCTGAAGCAAATGCTGACATTCTTTAACCAGGTGAAAAAGGGGCAGTAAATTCGTAAAGGGGCTATTATTTTAATTCGTCATTCCACTGATGCTGCCGTGATAGGCAATACCCTGTTTGGTCAATACCACCGGACTGGAAGTAAAAGGTATGTAGTCGGCTGTCTGCCATTTTAAGGTACCGTCACCCGAATTCAACGCAATAAATCGATTGTCACATCCAAAAAATAAAACACCGTTTACCACGACCGGTGAGGAAACGACGCTCGGCGACTGGCTGTTGTATTTCCATCTTAGCGCACCGGTCAATTTATTGACTGCGTAAAGGTAGCCATCATTACATCCCACATATACTGTGCTGTCGTCAAACGTAGGGGATGAGTAAATGGTGCCACCCGCGCCAAAAGACCATCGTTTGTTGAAAAACATCAGGTCTCCCGTTTTGACCGCATACAAGGAATCACGAGCTGCAAAAAAAGCAACCGTATCGTCGATTACCGGGGAAGTCCAGTATACTTTAAGGGAAGGCATATCAAACTCGGCGTAGACACCATGATAAGCAGTTCCATCTGCTGTATTCAATTCATTGATTAAGGACGAAGCCTCGGCAACATTGTTAACAAGGGAATAGACAACGCCGTTTTTTACAGCGGGAGACGAAACGCTATAATCAAAGCCGCTGTTATAACCCGCAGCTCCGGTCGACCATATTGTAGCACCGTTAGCAGGATTCAGCGCATACAAAGTGCCGTCGTTGCTGGCGGTAAATAAAGTTCCATTATCAAAGGTGGGAGACGATTGAAAGTCTCTTGGAAAATCACGTTGCCATTTCAACTGACCCGTTTTTGCATCCAAGGCATAAAACCGCTGTTCATAGCCGCTGAGGTATACGACGCCATCTGCTACCACGGGAGAAGAATAAAAAAAACCCGGTGTGGAATTCGTGGGATAATGCCAGACTTCCTTTCCGGTGTTGGCATTGACAGCGTAAATATTTTGGTCGGTACTTCCAACATAAAGCATAGAATCCGAATATGCGGGGCTCGATAACTGACCCAATTGCACAGTGGATGCATTCAGTGCGAATGTCCATAGAATACTTCCGCTGTTAGCGTCAAATGCGTACAGTTTGCCATTTTCACTTGCTGCATAAACGACCAAATTGTTTTCCGCCCGGGCTGAATTGCCGTTTCTGTTGTTGGGCGCACTATTGTGCTTTGAGCAGGCATTAAATAACAAACAGGAAAGCGTTAGATAAACTAAGATCAATCGTCTCATAGGCTATAAGTTCAAAAACGAACCTGGCAGTCAATTTGTTGTAC